>MHMD01000001.1:0-24645 GCA_001819295.1 Candidatus Nealsonbacteria bacterium RIFCSPHIGHO2_02_FULL_43_13
CTTCCTTTTTTAAAAGCCGGGCAAAATATAGAACCTGATCAACTATTTCTGAATCAGATAAGTTTCTTTTAAAACCGAGTTCGCCCGTGGCGCAGAACTCGCAGCCCACCGAGCAGCCGACTTGCGAGGAAACGCAAACCGTATTCCTCTCATCAATATGCTTCATTAAAACCGATTCTATTTTTGAGCCGTCTTTGGTTAAAAAGAGAATCTTAAGCGTATCGCCGTCTTTAGAAGTTAGAGTTTTTTCTGGCTCCAATTCGCTGATGGGGCAGTCTGCCTGTAAAGTTTTGCGTAAAGCTAAAGGTAAGGTAGTCGCCTCGTCCCAATTTTCAATCAAATCGTTAAAAACCGCTTTCTTGATCTGTTTTAAGCGGAAAGCCGGCTCCTGTTCTAAAGTTTCTTCAATTTTATTCAAATCCATATTTGTTAATCATAAATCCTCGCCATTCCATTCTTTTTTAAATTGATCTAAAAATTTAACTACAAAATCATATCTCTGCCTAGCAATTTTTTGAGCAGTCTTTGTATAAAATGAAGATGGCGTGATTTTTAATATCTTTTCGTAAAAATGATTAATAGCCGTCGCTTTTTTACCAGTATACTTTTTCAACGGTTTTATCCTCGGGTCGTATACCGGAAGCCCATGTAAAGCGCCGTGCGACAAAACCCGGGTAATAATAATCGCTCCCAAAGCATCTAAACGATCTGCGTCTTGGATAATCTCAGCTTCTATAGTTTCGGGTTTTTTACCACGACTAAACCTATGAACCGCAATACAATGAATTACGTTTCCAATTTTATTTTTAGGAAAATTAATTTTTCCAAGATAAACCCTCGCCATTTTAGCGCCTTCCGCGGCGTGATCCAAGCGTTCATTTTTATCTTCTTTTGTTCTACCCATATCGTGTAAGAGCGCAGCAGCTTCAATTGTTTCCATGTCCCCGCCTTCCTTTTTAGATATTAATTTAGCCATTCTCAAAACTCTTTCTACATGATCGAAGCCGTGACTGCTTAGTCCTCCATAGCCAATATAGAATTTTTTAATATTTTTAATATTTAATTTCATAGTTTAAAATTAGCTACTAAATATCCGACCCCCCAAGGCCCTTCATAAGAAAGAATCTGCGGCTCGTACTTTACCTTTGATTCTTCCAGTATCCCCAAGATAAAGCAAATGGAACGTAGGCCGCACTCTCCAGCTTCGGGATACAAATCGTCCAATTTCAAGATCTTCTTAATATCTTTTTTCTCCAGCGCCTTAACCAGCGCTTCATCAAATTTGGGTCCGTCTTGATGAAATCCATAGGGCCCTTCTTTTTTCAAGCAATGAGACAAATCGCCACTTGCAATCAGGGCGTATTTTTTATTGTCCGAGAACGGTTCTCGGACAATCTTTTTTCCTTCTTCAAAATAAAATTTTGGGGATCGAGAACCGATTAAAACATGCTCAATTTCTCCCTTAAACTTGGGGGCGAGAAAGAATAGGGGAACGTTAAACCCCCAATCATCGTGCGGGGAAGAAATGATGATTGAGTCGGGTCCTGCCTCTCTCATTTTTTTACCCAAAGACCCCAGGCTTTCAATCGTCTTTTTAGCCATTGTTCGATCTTTTTTTGAACCGACCGAAGGAAGAATAATCGGAGGATGCGGGCAAATTGAGGCGAAAACTATGCTATTTGCTATTGTTGACATGGTTATTTCATACTATCATGAAATTGAAGCTCTCGAAAAACTTAATAAGGAGGGTGCGATGATAAAAATCATGAAAGAAAAACTGAATCGGGGAATCAGTTTGTTGAAAATAACGAAAAACTGTCCAAATTCTCATAACTGTTTGTGGTCGAGAAGACCTGGTCTTTTCCACGCGCCTCATCTCTTGCCGAAAGGCTGCCCGCGGGAAAAATGCGAAGTCGTTATTTTCAGAAAAGCATTCGAAGACGACTCGCCGGCTTTTTACGCCGAGGCTTTGAAGCTTTCCCAATTCGCTGGCGTTGTCAGGGCAACTGTTGCCCTGACCGTCGAAAAAAAGGAAAGTAAAAGAAAAAGGCAAAAAAAACTGATCAGGCGCACCCACGATCTGCACGTTTTCGGAGAACTCTTGGTTTTAGCTATTTATCCGCTATTCCTGGAGACAAAAGAAATACCGTTTCTAAGTTCTGCGGAAATCGCCAATTTAAAAAACGGCCATCGCGACGCAGAAATATGCCAAACGCTGCAAAGAATGAATGAAATCAATCCCGAATGGTCCGAATGGGTAAAATCGACTGCGAAAAACCTGCTGGCTACTTACGAACGCTATCCTTTAGCGATAATATATCTTGTTTGCCTGTTTCTGAAAGGCCTTGAAAAGACCCAGTTGCCCGACTTGCAAGCAATGTCGCTTCAAGACAAAGAGAAATTTTTTTCAGAATTGATGAGCAGTATTTCTCAAAAATAAAAATGAGCCAACCGGCTCATTTTTCATTAGACATTACCCATGTAGACGTTTTCCAGGCCGGCTTTTTTACCAATCTGATAAGCAGTTTTAATAATTTCTGTCGGGGTATCGGGCAAATCTTTCAGCCGCCAAGAAACATCTCCGAAAAACCTCGAAACATGCCAGGGCGTCTCTACCCCCAATTCTTTTTTAATGAACATGGCAATCTCTTTGAATCCTTTTTCTTGATCATTAAGGCCGGGCAGTACCAACGTCGTTATTTCAACCCAGATTTTCTTCTTTTTTAATCCCTTGAGGGTATCCAAGACCGGCTGCAGCCTGCCTCGGCAGATTTTTTGATAAAAATCATCGTCAAAGCTTTTAAGATCGACGTTAGCCGCATCAAGATAGGGGTAAACCTCGTTTAAAAGTTCTTTTGACCAAAAGCCGTTTGTTACCCAAACGTTTTTTAACCCATTACGACGAGCTATTTTCATCGTATCCAGAGCATATTCGGAAAAAATGGCGGGCTCGGTATAGGTATAAGAAATACTCGGTAATTTGTTTTTTAAGGCTAGATCAACGATTTCTTGAGGCGTAGCGCCCTTACCGCTGATTGGCTTTGCTGGCTTTGATGCCTGTGAAATCTGCCAGTTCTGACAGTTTTGGCAAGCGAAATTGCAACCAACCGCGGCAATGGATAGGGAATAGGTGCCGGGCAGAAAATGATAAAGCGGCTTCTTTTCAATCGGATCAATTTGGCAAGCGATCAATTTGCCGTAGTTTAAAGCATAAAGTTTCCCGTCGATATTTTCCCTAACGCCGCAAATCCCGCGCTTATTGGGAAGCACCACACAATAATGAGCACAGGTTTGGCATCGCACCTTTTTGTCGTCCAATCTCTGGCAAAGCAACACTTCTTTCATGATTGAATTTTATCACGAATTTTGATATATTTTAACCATATGATGCATCGGATTTTTATCGCCATCAATCTGCCCGAAGATATAAAGAAACAACTTATCGGATATCAAAAAAAGATTGAAGGGCTTTTTCAGCCACCTGTGCCGATCAGGTGGACTCATAAAGACAACTTGCATATCACTTTGGAATTTTTGGGAAACCTTTCGGATGACGAAGTGGCGAAGGTTTGCCGAGATACCGAGGAATTCGCTAAAAACCACGAACCGTTTACAATCACTCTCGATAAAATAAGCTACGGTCCGTCTAATAAAATACCGCCGCGCATGGTTTGGGTTTCGGGGCCGAAAATCACCGAACTTAACTTAATTCCGCACATCACCCTGGGCAGAATTAAAATGTGGGAATTCCGCCAAATAGACCCGGAAGAAAGGCCGCAGATTAATGAAGATGTTAATTTAATCTTTGAAGTAATCTCCATTGAAGTAATGGAAAGCGCGCTTAAAAAGGGAGGGCCTAATTATACAATTTTAGAATCGTGTCCGCTCCAAAATTTATGAGGGTTCACTTTATCGGCATCGGCGGGATTGGAGTATCTGCTCTTGCCCAATATTATTTAGCCAAAGGTTATACCGTCACCGGCTCTGATTTTACGTCTTCGGAAATTACCGACGATTTGAAAAAAGACGGAGCAAAAATATCTATTGGAAAAAATATCATTCCGAAAGCCGTCGATTTAATCATCTACAGCCCGGCGGCAAAAATTGCGAAAACTAAAATTCCGGCTTTAAGCTATCCGGAAGCTTTAGGCCAATTGACTAAAGAATATTTTACGATCGCTGTGACGGGTACGCACGGTAAAACAACCACCACGGCCATGCTCGCTTTAATCTTAATTAGGGCCGGGTTCGATCCTACAGTCATTATAGGCACAAAAATGAAAGAATTCGACAACACAAACTTCAGGGCGGGAAAAAGTAAATATCTCCTAATAGAAGCCGACGAACACTTCGCTTCTTTCTTAAACTATTGGCCCCAAGCCATAGTTATCACCAATATTGAAGCCGATCATTTAGATTTTTATAAAAATCTAAAAAATATCAAAGCCGCCTTCCATAAATTTATCAGCCATTTACCAAAAAATGGCATTTTGATCAATGAAAAATCAATCAACAAAAAAGAACTTTTGAAGATTAAAAAAATCCTCAAAGTACCAGGCGATCATAACGCCTACGATGCTTTGGTGGCCTTGGCCGCTGCTCGAGCCTTAAAAATTACCGACAAGGTTTCTTTGAAAGCGTTAGCTGAATATAAAGGCGCTTGGCGACGGTTTGAAATCATCAAAACCAAGCCCTTTATTCTTATTGCCGATTACGGCCATAATCCTCAAAAAGCTTTAGCCACCCTGAAAGCGGCCAGGGAAAAATATCCAAAGAAAAAAATATGGTGCGTCTATCAGCCGCATCAATACGAAAGAACTTACTTTCTGTTCAACGATTTCGTCCGGGCTTTCAGAAAAGCTCCGATTGATCGTTTGATTATCACGGATATTTTTGACGTCGCCGGCCGGGAAAGCAAAAAAACCAAGCAAAAAGTCGATTCGCAAAAACTGGTGAAAGCCATCAATAAACCGTCGGTCATTTATTTACCTAAAAATAAAATAGTCTCTTATCTTAAGAAGGCAGTGAGTGATGGGGAGGTGCTCATTGTCATGGGAGCGGGGGATATCTACCAGATTGACAAAGAATTATGAAGAAGGGATAATAAAAATAGTAAACTAATATGGTACTTTTTTTACTCTTTGTTTTAATTATCTTAATAAGCGCAGCCACCTATCTTTTTGTTTTTAAGAAACGGCGGCCGATGCTGCCTGTCGTTCAGCCGCCTGCGCCCCCGAAGCCCCAAGTCCCATCGATGTTCTCAACAGCGCCTGCTATGCCTCCGAGACCGCCCAGACCTCCGGTTCCTCCCGTACCTCCGCCGATACCTCCGCCCATACCACCGAGGCCCCCGGCTCCACCGGCACCACCTTCGCCTCCTCAATTTTAAAAAACTACCCGCTCTTGCTTTCGAGCGGGTTTTGGTATACTTTAAATTCAGCATCTTTAAATAGGAGGCATTATATGAACATCATGCTGGTTCTAGGATATATTTTTGTCTTCATCTCTTATTTCATAGGTTCTTGGCCGGTTGGTCGTTCGATGGCTAAATTCTTCGACGATGTCGAAATCCAAAATATCGGCAGCGGCAAAAGTGGAGCTACCAATGTCATGCGGACAACCGACGACAGAATGCTTGGCGCAGTGGTTTTCTTGATAGACGCTGGAATTAAGGGTACGTTTTGGACGTTCGCCATGTATATAATTTTCGGTATGATTTTTCACACTTATGCCTGGATAATCTATGCCTGTTTTGCCGCCGTGCTTTTGGGCCATATTTTTCCTGCTCTGACCAAATTCAAAACAAGCGGCGCCGGCGTCGCCATCTTGATCGGCGGACTGATGTCTCTTGTCCCGGGGCTCGCTTACGCCCTTGCTGTGGCGGCTTGGCTGACAACGTTCTACTTCAGTAAAGGAATCAAATTTATCTGCAATATCGCCGCGGTAAGTACGCTGCTGCTTGTCGGCTTGCTATTCAACTTCTCATGGCCATTTCTCGGATTTGCTGTTTTCGCTACGGCACTCACTCTTTTCGCCCACCGGCAAAATTTCGATAGGTGGTGCCGCGGCCAAGAAGAAAAGCGTAGCTGGGGAGACTTATGGAAATCAATACTGAAACTGCAAGGAATGTTTAAAAAGAAATAAGCATTAAAAGGGTTGTCATCACGGCAGCCCTTTTGTATAATAAAAACAGTCATTGACTTACTTAAAAACTAAGTGTATTATTAAAAAATACCATGAAAAAAATCTTACTAGCCGAAGATGATCCATTCATTGTCGATATTTACACCACTAAATTGAAACAAGCTGGTTTGGAAGTGGAAGTAGTGAGTGAGGGCGATGAAGTTTTGGAAAAAGCCAGGAAACAAAAACCGGATCTGTTGCTTTTAGATATTGTTTTACCGACCATGAACGGCTGGGAAATCCTCCGAGCGATCAGGCAATCTGAAGACTTGAAAGATTTACCCGTGATCATCCTTTCTAATCTTTACCAAAAAGACGAAGTGGAAAAAGGCTTGAAATTCGGCGCTCTAAAATACCTGATTAAGGCCCATTATACGCCGAGCGAAGTAGTTGAAGAGGTCAAAAAGGTTTTAGCTTTATTATAAATAATTAAGGACAGCTGCTGAGGAACTCAGCTTTTAAAATTGAATAAATGTATAAGGAGGTAAGAGTATGCCTAACGAAAAATTCCGATATCCTGTTCTTGTCGGTTTTGGCGATGCTAATGTCGAAGGAACTATTTACTGGTCTCGATATTTTGAATGGTTTGGCAAAGCGAGAGAAGTATTCCTTTTTTATTTTTGCCCTGACTTTCTGGCGCTATACAAATCTGGTTTGCGAATTGACACTCATGAAACTAATATAAAACATCTGTCTCCTGGTTTTTTCGGCGATAAGATAATTCTCGAGATGCATGTAGGCGAAATCAAAAAGGTTAGCGTAAACTTGGCGGTTGATTTTATAAGAGAGGCTGACCAAAAGAAAATTGCTGAAGGTTGGCAAGTGACGGTATTTACCAATTGTGAAGGAAATCTTACGCCAATTCCTCCCGAGATCAGAGAACCGCTGTTGAAATACCTTGCTGAGTGAGGTACAATAAAACAATGAATCTCTTCTCTATCCCCCCAATATTAAGTTCGATTATGTTCTTACTTTTGGGGGGTTTTGTTTACTTAAAAAATCGACGGTCAAAAATCAATATCGCTTTTTTCTTTGTTTGTCTGACTACTTTCTGGTGGCAGTTCAGCTGGTTTTTCTTATTTAATATTGAAGACGGAACATTGGCAAAAATATTCGTCAAAATAGGCCACGTTGGGATCGTTTTGCTGCCGGTGGCTTTTCTGCATTTTTCTCTCGTTTTTTTGGGAAAAACGGATAAATTAAATAAAATCATACTTACTATCGCTTATACTATTACGGCTTTTTTTGAAATCAGCTTATTTACAACTAATTATTTCGTCAACGGTTATTATGAGTATTATTGGGGGTTTTATCCCAAAGCGGGATTTTTGCATCCTTTTTTCCTCTTATTCGTTGGATTTACAGTGATAAGATTCGTTTCTTTGTTATTCTCTTCCATAAAAAAAGAACTCAAGTCTTCATTCAAATATTTTCAGATAGAATATGTCTTAGTGGCAATGATTTTTTATATTTTGGCTTCGGTAGATTTTGCTGTCAATTATGGGTTTGAATTTTATCCAATTGGATTTATCTTTATTTTAATTTTTTTGGGGATTGTCGGGTATGCAATCAGTAAGTATCAGCTAATGAACATCAAAGTAATTCTTACTGAATTTTTGATAACAGTCATCGCCCTTGTATTATTAATCCAATTTATCCTTTCAGAAACTATTTTTGAATATATTTGGGAAGGAATTCTATTGCTTGCTTTTCTCTTTTTCGGCTATCTCCTCATCAAAAGCGTCTTAAATGAAATTAAGTTGAGGGAAAAGCTGGAGATCGCCAATAACGCCAAATCGGAATTTGTTTCTATTGCTTCTCATCAATTGCGGACGCCCTTGACGGCGGTAAAGGGTTATATTTCCATGATGATTGAGGGTACTTATGGAAAATTATCCCAAGAATTAATAAGGCCGCTCCAAAACGTCTACGAAAGTAATGAGAGGCTGACTAAATTGGTCAACGATCTTTTGGATCTATCAAGATTGGAAGCGGGCAAAATAGAATTCAGCCCCCAGCTTACTTCTTTGGAAAAAATAGTCTTTGATATTACCGAAGAGTTAAAAATCAACGCTGATAAAAAGGGCTTATATCTGAAATTAATCAAGCCCGCAAAAGCGCTGCCCGAAATTATGGTTGACCAGCCGAAAATCAGACAGGTCATTTTGAATATTATCGATAATGCTATAAAATATACCCGAGACGGCGGTATCACTATTGAGCTAAGGAAAACCGACTCTCAAGAGCAGATTATCATTGCCGATACGGGCATCGGCGTCTCTCAAGACGAAATAAAAAGCCTATTCCAGATGTTTTCCCGGGCGTCAGCCGGCGCCAAACTTCATACCGACGGATCGGGCGTCGGCCTGCATGTAGCTAAAAAATTCATCGAAATGCACCACGGCCGCATCTGGGTGGAAAGCGAAGGCAAAGACAAAGGATCGACATTTTATATTGAATTACCCATTCGACACGGCTCAGGGCAAGCAATAAAATGAAAAGAATTTTAAACAAAGAAACGCCTCAATATCCGGACCAAGAGGTTAGGGTCGCCGGTTGGGTTAATACGAGACGCGATCACGGCAAAATCGTTTTTATTGATTTACGGGATCGAACCGGCCTCTTGCAAGTAGTCTGCCCGCCCGACATCGTTAAAGACGTCAAGGAAGAATATGTTCTGGAGATTGAAGGCCTTATTAAAAAACGGCCGGCTCATACCATCAACAAAGATATGGTCACCGGCGAAGTTGAATTACAGGCGCGGCAAGTTAAGGTTTTGGCTAAAGCCGCTTCGCTGCCTTTTGATTGCATGGAAAAAGACCTGAATTTAAATTTACCAACTCTTTTAAACCATCGTCCTTTAACGATCAGAAATCCTGAAGTTAAAAATATTTTTAAGGTATCGGAAAGCATCGTCGAAAGTTTCAGAAAAACGTTGAGATCTTTGGATTTCACTGAATTCCAAGCTCCCAATATCGTACCGGTGGTGGCTGAAGGGGGAGCGGACGTTTTTCATATCGATTACTACAAATATGACGCGTATTTATCCCAAAGCCCCCAGGTTTACAAGCAAATTATGCTAAGCGCCTTTGAAAGAGTTTTTACGGTTGCTCATGTTTATCGGGCCGAGCCCTCGGTCACTACGCGCCATATGGCTGAATTTACAAGCTTAGACGCGGAAATGGCTTTTATCGATTCTTGGCAGGACTTGATGGATACTTGTGAGCTTATTATCAGGAATATGTTCGCTGATTTAAAGCCGCTTAAAATCGGCGTTCCCGAACTTGGCCGGGAAGTTCCCAGAATTAAAATGCGGGAGGCCCAAAAAATCATCCTTGAAAGAACGGGCCGCAATAATCTTAAAGAACCCGATTTATCTCCTGAAGACGAGCAGGAAATCTGTTCGTGGGCACGAGAAAAATACGGCTCGGATTTGATTTTCATCACGCATTACCCGACTTTAAAAAGGCCTTTTTACACTTTTGCGGACCCTCTTGAGCCTGACTATACTTTAAGTTTTGACCTTTTGTGCCGCGGCCTGGAAATCGTCACCGGCGGACAAAGAATCAACGAATACGATAAATTAGTAAAAAATATTAAAAAATGGGGCAATAAAACTGACTCTTTCTGTTTTTATCTGCAAGCCTTCAAATACGGCATGCCGCCCGAAGGAGGTTTCGCTTTCGGCTTGGAAAGAATTACGAAGCAAGTTTTGAATTTGAAAAATATCCGAGAAGCTTCACCCTTCCCGAGAGATATGGAACGAATCGATAATAAATTAAAGAAAGGCCCTTCAACGCGGCTTAGGGCAAGGAAAAAATGATTTTTACTGACAATTTGAAGTTTTTCTCAATCGCCTTAGTTCTGGTTTCTGCCACAACCTGGGGCGCTAATTTTTTAGGGCAAGGTCTGGAAGAATTTTTCTTAGGCCGAGAATGGGCCTCAAATCCCAAAATATTGGCCGCCCAAGCCAATCAAATGGAATTCGCTCGATTGGTAAGGAATTCTAAACCCTTGCGTAATCGGGCAACGGCTGATTTAAAGATTGACGCCAAAGCCGCCATCTCGATTTTATTAAATAACCAGGGCGGAGAAAAAATACTTTTTGAAAAAAACTCCCAGGAACCTCTACCGATCGCCAGCTTAAGTAAGCTGATGACCGTTGATGTTATTCTAAAAAATTACGATCTTTCCCGAGAAATCGTTATTACCAAAGAAGCCGTAGCGCAGGAAGAAAATTTCGGCAAGTTAAGGGTCGGGGATATTTTAACCGTAGAACAACTGCTTTATCCATTATTGATGGAATCGAGCAACGACGCCGCCTTTGCTTTGGCTAACGATTATGACGGCGTAGCTGAAAAAATTTTTGTGAGTATGATGAACGAAGATGCGCAAAGTCTAGGATTGGGCAATACTCACTTCGTCAATTCCAGCGGCCTTGATCCGGAAACTCAAGAACCCAAAGAAAACATCAATATTTCCAGCGCCCGCGATTTATCGCAGTTAACTCAACAATTACTTAAAACTCCTTTAGTTTGGAAAATTCTTTCGACTCCCAAAATCAATCTTTACGGTGAAACCTTAATCAGCACCAATAAACTTTTGGGTAAAGTTTCAGGGATTATCGGCGGAAAAACTGGCTATACCGACACGGCCCTGGGCTGTTTTGTTTTAGTGTTAGAGGCGCCCAATGGTAAAGGCCGAATCATCAACGTCATTTTAGGAGCGCAAGACCGTTTCAGTGAAATGGAAAAATTAATTAACTGGACTAACCAAGCTTACTTGTGGTGAGTTTTTAGAACCATGCTCTATTTACCCGAAGCCGCCCTTGACGTCATTAAAATATTCACTTTGGGAGTGCTAAGTTTTTTGGTAGCTTTTGTTTTGACTCCGTTTTTAACCAAGGTTTTATATAAATACCAGCTTTGGCGCAAGGAAGTGAGAACCCAGGCGGTTGACGGCCAAGATTTAATGTACTTCCAAAAATTCCACTCCGAAGGCGAAACCCATATCCCGAGATTCGGCGGAATTTTAATTTGGATCGTTCCGGCTTTTCTGGCGATACTGCTTTATTTATTGGCTAAAGCCGATCTTGGCATCTGGTGGATCAGTAAACTTAACTTTCTTGACCGCGGACAAACATGGCTGCCGTTTTTTGCTTTAGGTTCAGCCGCGCTGGTCGGATTTTTAGACGATTTCTTGCAAGTGATGGGCCGGGGCAAATACATTGCCAAAGGATTAACCCTAAAACAAAGAATTATTTTAATGGGTTTTATCGGTTCGATTGGAGCTTGGTGGTTTTATTCAAAGCTTGAATGGTCAAGCTTGCACGTGCCGGGTCTTGGAGATTTCGAAATAGGCATCTGGTATCTGCCCTTATTTATTATTGTCATGATGGCGACTTACTCCGGCGGAGTGATTGACGGCTTAGACGGTTTGGCGGGCGGCGCATTTGCCGCGATTTTCGGAGCATTCGCCGGCATCGCTTTATTCCTGGGACAGATTAATGTCGCTGCTTTTTGCGCCGTGATTTTAGGAGCGCTTTTAGCTTTCTTATGGTTCAATATTCCGCCGGCTCGCTTTTATATGGGCGAAACGGGCATGATGGGATTAACGGCCGCTTTGACTGTAGTGGCTTTTTTGACTAATTCCGTCCTAGTTCTGCCGATCATCGGATTTTTGCTGGTTTTGGAATCGGGTTCGGTTATTTTGCAGCTTTTTTCCAAAAAACTGCGTCATAAAAAATTGTTCTTGGCAGCGCCCATCCACCACCATTTCGAGGCTAAGGGCTGGCCCGCCCACCAAATCACAATGAGGTTTTGGATCATCGGCGTCATTGCCGCCATTCTCGGCCTAAGCATCCGCTTACTGGGGTAAGTTCAATTCCTTTCGCTCCTACTAAAGTACCAGAAAGACCCTAACCTATAATTTTGATGCAAATAAAAAACCAGTTGTTTGGGACAACTGGCAAGCCCATATTGATGAACAAATTTACGCTGTCGCATAGATGCGTTTAGCTTCTTCGCCGAAAAAAGTGTTGATGACCGCTTTGGACTTCTCGACGTTTTCGCGCAATTGCGGCATGATTTCTACTTCGATCTCCTTCTCCAATTCGCGTCGCTCTTCCTCGTCGCCTTCGGCAACCATGTCGAGTATTGGCTGAATGATGCTTTTTTTCAGCACATCGGCATCCATGAACTTGTTCAACGTCCTCTTGCAGAGAGCGATGAACTGCCTTTTGGTGAACATCCGTCGCGTGATTTCATCGGTAGCTTCTTCGAGAGTTAGGAGCTCGATTGGTAAAACACCACGCTCGGCTGCTAGGTCGAGTACTGTAGTCACCCACCGCCAGTATTCCTCATAAATATTTTTACGGGGTGGAATCATCGTGTACATTATTTCTGATAAGTTCTCAAACATCGTCTTCACAAGCTTCTCGAGCATCTTGCGCTCCTCGACTTCAAGTTGGTTTCCTTCTTTCTTCGCAATCTCGCTTATCATCGGAAGAACGAATCTGACGAAATCACGAGAAGAGAGTAGAGGTGTAGCGCGCCGATTCCTTTTGAGACGGCGGGCAAGCACGCCAGAAGTCAAGTCTGCGAACTTGTTCTCGATTGCGATGTCTTCTGGTTTCTTCTCTTCCACCTCATTTCCGAATTCCTGTTGGAGACGAACCTGCAATTTCACTTGCTTGGACTTATCGGCGTTGAAACGTGCGAGAATCAGCGACTTCAGCTCTATTACGGTCAAGGTCTGTTTTCTGAGCATTTTCTCCCTCCTTTCTTTTTTGATTTTTAAAGGAATGAGGCTATAAAGCCACATTCCGAACAATAGTTTATTATGGTATAAAGCGTCTGAAAAGTCAAGGGCTTGATTTTTTTATTTAAATATTGTAATATTTAAAATGAGATCTTTGGATGAAAGGAGGTAAAAAAATGGAAAGATTCCGCGTGCCCGGAGACGACGAGGACAGCTCGCTATCCTTGAATAAGGAAGAAGAAATAGGCCTGGCGACGTTTGACGCGCAATTATCAATCGTTCTAAGGCAAAAAGTTCTTTATTTAAGAGAAATTGCCAAAAGAAAAAGACTGACCGCTCCGACCCTTGAAGAGCTGAAATCAAAAAGCGGGAAACCGTTTGTCGAAGTAAAATCAACGAGGATGCTCGGCGACGATTATCGAAGCGCCGAGGCTAAAGAAGAAGTCTCTTTTGGCAAAGCCAAACTTCTTCTTGAAAGGACGGAACAAGCCTATCTCTGCTACGAGTCTTCTATATTTTCTAAAGAAGATACCGACAGTTGTGGCTGGGTGAAAGGAATGCCGGTTGAGAAAAAATACAACGATATTGGTGTTCTGAGCGGTTCGGCGGGCATCCGGTTTTATTGCAAAATCTGCGGCAAGAAGATAGGAGAACACCAATTAAGAATTTCCTAAGATGATGGATCAAGTTAAAGCGGACGGCGAAGTCGCCCGCTTTTTGTTTACCCCGAGCGAAGTCGAGGGGTTTGCCCCGAATCTGCCAAAGAGGTATAATAGGGTATATGAAAGCAGGTTCTCTCCGCAAAAAATACCCGGCATTCATTTACCAAAAGTACTCTTACCGCTTGAAAAGGGGAAATCTCAAAATTTCCTTCTATTTTAAAGTTGAGCCGGATATCGTTTTTAGGTCAAGAATTATTATCAAAAACATCCCCGAAGGACGCCTGGAAAAAATAGACAAGAAAGCCTTAAGTAATTTCATTTTTCATTTAGGATTAATGGAAATACCAAGCTATTGGAAGGCGACATGCTCCCCAGAAATCATTATCAGGGCTGGCGTTTTGGATAAAGACCAAGCGGCTTGGTGGCGCAACCTGATCATCAATGGGATGGGCCAATTTTTCTACGAAAACAAAATCGACTGGCGAGAACCGGATTTCCTGAAAATCAGCGTTAACCCCAGCATTTCGGCTCCCGCTTTGGGCACAACCGATCTTGAGCTAAAAGAGGGCTATTTGATACCCATCGGCGGGGGAAAGGACTCGATCGTCACTTTAAATCTTTTAAAAGAAAGAGGTGAAAGAATAAACTGCTTTTTGCTCAATCCTTCCAGCTACGCCAAAAGAACGGTTAAAATAGCCGGGCTTAAATCACCGATAAAAGCGGAAAGAAGAATCGACGCCGATCTCTTGGCCCTAAACGCCAAGGGACATCTCAATGGCCACACTCCTTTTACAGCCGTTCTTTCGTTCTTATCGGTTTTTTGCGCGGTTTTATTTGATTATAAAAACGTCGCTTTCTCCAACGAAAAAAGCGCCAATGAGGGCAATGTTATGTATCTCGGGAAATCCATCAACCACCAATGGGCAAAAACTTCGGAGTTCGAAAAAATGTTCAGAAGTTACTCGCAAAAATATTTGGCGAAAAATGTTAATTATTTCAGCTTTTTGAGGAAATACACCGAATTGCAAATCGCCAAGATGTTTACGAAATATCCGAAATATTTTCCGGCTTTTTCCAGTTGCAACAAGGGAATAAAAACAGGCCAAAGGTGGTGCAACACTTGCCCTAAATGCCTGTTTACTTATTTAGTGCTTTCACCTTATCTGACAGAAAAGCAGCTTCTCAAGATTTTCGGCAAAAACTTGCTTAAAGATAAAAAAATGCTGCCGCTTTTGAAGAAATTGACCGGTGAGAAAGGCACAAAACCGTTCGAGTGCGTGGGTACTCATCAAGAAAGCCGGCTAGCCTTAAAACTTAATGCTCATAAACGGATTAGAAAATAAAAAGATTTTAATACTTGGTTTTGGCCGGGAAGGCCGGGACACTTTTAAGTTTCTGCGAAAGTTATTTCCCAAAAAGAAAATCGGCATTGCCGACCAAAAATTTGATAAAAACTACCTCAAAAAGCTCGACGGCTACGACGTAATCATTAAAACGCCGGGTATTCCTTTTAAAATACTGCCGAAAGCGGTTCTTGGTAAAATAACTACTCAAACCGAAATCTTTTTTGAGAACCCGCCCGGAACAATCATCGGGGTAACGGGCACTAAAGGCAAAAGCACCACCGCCTCTTTTATTTATCAAACGCTGAAAAAAGCGGGGCTCAAAGCTTATTTGATAGGCAATATCGGCCAACCCGTTCTCTCTTTTTTAAAAAAGGCTGATTCCCAATCTGTTTTTGTCTATGAATTATCGGCTCATCAGCTTTTTCATCTTAAAAAAAGCCCGCATATTGCCGTGCTTTTGAATATTTACCCGGAGCACCTTGATTATTACCGCAGCTTTAAAGAATATGCCCAAGCTAAAGCTAATATTACGAAATTCCAAACTGAAAAAGACTGGCTAATTTATAATATCCAAGATCCGTTAGTCAAAAAAATCTCCCGAAAATCAAAAGCCCAAAAAATTCCTATTCGAGGCAAATATTACGAATTGGATATGGCGGCGGCCAAAGCCGTAGCTAAAATATTTAAGATACCCGAATTAAAAAAGTTTAAGTTTCTGCCGCATCGCTTGGAATTCGTCGGCAAATTCAAGAGCATTTCATTTTATAACGATTCTTTATCAACCATACCCGAAACAACCATGGAAGCTTTGGATTTTTTAGGCGAAAAAGTGCAAACCTTAATACTGGGCGGTTTTGATCGGGGATTGAATTTTAAAAAATTGACGCAAAGAATTAAAAAAAGCCAAGTAAAAACCCTGATTTTATTCCCAACGACCGGCCAGCGCATCTTAAAAGCATTGATGGATATCGGATATCCATCAATTATAAAACACTTTTTTGTGAAAGACATGAAAACAGCGGTGAAGTTGGCCTATCGGCATACTGGCAAAGATAAAATATGCTTGATGTCTCCGGCTTCGCCGAGCTTCGGCATTTTTAAAGACTATGCCGAAAGGGGGGATTTGTTTAAAAAATTGGTGAAAAAATATCATGAATAATATTCTCTTAAGCATTACCGGCACAAAAAGCTTTGATTGGTCAAATAAACTCAAAGAAATCAACTCAAGGAAAATAACCGAAGTTGCGGTCTTCTTGTCGTCTTTCGATAAAAAAGAAAGGGATAATTTTTATCGTCTGCTTCTGAAATCTATGGTGAGAACCATCCCTTTCGTGCATTTAAGAGATGACGTGACAAAAGAAGAAATAAAATTTTTCATTGATCGTTTTAAAACCGGATATTTCAACATTCATGAAGATCATTTTAAAAAGCTCGACCAGTGGCAGGGTTACTGGGACAAACTCTATCTTGAAATGAATTTTAACGACGAAATCGCAAAGGACGTTAAGGTAAAAAAGATCGGCGGGTTTTGCGTTGACCTGGCACACTTAAAAGCGGCGATTAGCCGAGGAACGGAAGAAGCGTCTTATGTCTTTTTTAAAAAAACTAAATCAGAAATTGCCTGCAACCACCTTAACGGTTACGATCCTTTGAAGATGGAAGACGTCCATTTGATCAAAAATTTAAGCGCTTTTGATTATTTGACCACTTTGCCCCAATACGCTTTCGGCAAAATCATTGCCCTGGAAGTTTATAACTCCATTGAAGAACAAATCAAGTTCAAAGAGTACCTCGATCGCTTACTTGAAAAATATCTGTTAAAATAAAATCATTATGAAGAGGTCTGATTATTTTTTAATCGCCGCGGTGGCTTGTTTGGTGATACTCGGCATTTTGATTATCACGAGCGTTACCGCAGCCATCGCCCAGCAGAAATTCGGTTCGCCCACTTTTTATCTTTTGCGCCACTTTATTTACGGCTTGCTGCCGGGAATAATTTTAGGATTTATCGCTTACAAAATACCCATTATTCGATTTAAAAAATGGATACCGCTCCTGCTTTTAGGCAATCTTTTTTTGATGGTTTTGGTTTTTGTGCCGGGCATCGGCATCAAATTAGGTAGCGCTCGAAGCTGGTTAAATCTTGGCGTCACATCCTTCCAACCATCGGAGCTGTTAAAGCTAGTCTTCATTCTTTACTTAGCTTCGTGGCTAGCCACCCGGGCCGAGAAAAATAAAAATGAGTTTTCGGCAACTTTGATAGCTTTTATAGCGATTATTGGAGTCATTATTTTACTTTTAAGTTTCCAGCCAGATGTCGGAACTCTTGGAATTATTATCGCTACCGGATTTTTAATGTACTTTCTCTCGGGCACGCCCCTAAAACACACGTTGCTTATTTCTTTTGGGGGATTAGTCGCCTTAGCTGTTTTAGTAAAAATGAAACTTTACGGCGTAAACAGATTCTTGGTTCTCTTTAACCGGGACAACGATCCGATGGGAACCGGTTATCAAATAAAACAGGCGCTGATTGCCGTAGGATCCGGAGGAATTTTCGGCACAGGCTTGGGTATGAGCGTCCAGAAGTTCGGGTACCTCCCCGAACCCATGGCTGATTCGATTTTCGCTGTCTTTGCCGAAGAAACGGGGCTTGTGGGCAGTCTGATGATTGTCGCTCTCTTTTTAATCATTACCTGGCTAGGCTTTAAAATCGCTCAAAATGCCAAAAATAATTTCGAAAAACTTACCGCTTTGGGCATTGTCAGCTGGTTGAGCGTCCAAGCCTTCATCAACATCGGAGCCATGCTGAAAATTCTGCCGCTGACCGGCGTTCCTCTGCCGTTTTTAAGTTACGGAGGCTCGGCCCTCGCAACAGAGTTAATCGGCGTCGGAATTTTACTCAACATTTCTAAACACACTTAAATGACGAAAATTTTATTTACCGGCGGGGGCACGGCCGGACACATTTTTCCAATTATCGCCGTAGTCAGAGAACTAAGAAAAATGGGCTCGGATGCTCAATTTTTCTATGCCGGTCCGAAAGACGATTTCGGAGAAATTATCCTTTCGCAAGAAAGCATTAAAATAAAATGGATTTTAGCGGGCAAGATCAGAAGGTATTTAAATTGGAAAAGCGTCCTTGAAAATATTGCTGACGTTCTATTCAAAATACCTCTGGGCTTTCTCCAGGCGATTTTTTATGTTTTTATTTCAGCTCCGGATTTGATTTTCAGTAAAGGAGGCTATGGTTCTTTAGCGACCGTGCTGGCCGGCCAAATCTTGCAAGTGCCGATCATCCTCCACGAATCAGACGTAACCCCAGGACTGGCTAATAGGTTTATGAGTAAATTCACGAGTCAGATTTTTGTCGCTTTCCCGGTGGCCCAAACCGAATACTTTTCCGAAGACAAAATGATCGCTGTGGGCAATCCTATGAGAGTCGAACTTTTAAACGGCGACGCGGAAAAGGCCAAAGACTACTTCGATCTCATTGTTGGAAAGCCTATTATTTTAGTACTGGGCGGCTCTCAAGGCGCTCAAGCTGTCAATGACTTAATGTTGGCGATTCTGCCCCAACTCTTAACCGACTTTGAAATCATCCACCAAACGGGCAGTAAAAACTTAGAACAGCTGAAAGCCGAAGCCAAGGTAATGGTTGTTGATGAGGAACTTGCCCGGCGCTACCACCCCGTCGGCTTTCTAAAAGAAGTGGAGTTAAGAGACGCTTTCAAGGTTTGCGATTTGGTGGTGAGCCGCGCGGGGTCAGGCAGTATTTTTGAAATTTCAGGTTGCCAAAAACCGAGCATTTTAATTCCCTTGTCCTCTTCAGCCCAGGATCATCAGTTAAAAAACGCTTACGCTTACGCCCAGAATAAAGCGGCCGTGGTGATGGAGGAGGCCAACTTAACGCCGCGGTTCTTTTTGGAAAAGATAAAGTATTTGTTCGCCAATCCCGACGAGCTTCAAAAAATGTCCCAACGAGCCAAAGAGTTTTCAAAACCAGGTTCGGCCAAAATTATCGCCCAGTATATTATCAAGTATTTGACGAAATAAGAGTTGTCCGCGATATGGAGTCAATTTCAAGCCATCAGGGACTTGACTTTTTTTGTGGAAAGGCATATACTAGCTTTTAGTAAAAGGAGGGGGGAATTAAATGAACTTATATCCTGAAAAGATTGTGCTCAATGGGGAGGAAATGGAGGTTGTTGAAGTTCAAGGAAGAATCGTTACGTTGAAAGGGAAGACCGGCATAATGGCTGTTGTCGGGATTCACCAAATTGATCCGGATTTCAATAGGTGCGGAAAAAGAATCATTGTGTTGCAGAACCCGGAAGAGGACGTCCGCCGGCTTTTTGCGGATTTGGCCAAACGGGAAGCTTGGCCGGCAACCGGAGAGTTGCTGATTAAAGCCACTTTTGGAAAAAACCTGACAACCCATTATATCCTAAACCTCCTCAATTCTTTCGGATATTTTGGCCTTGGGGGTGTAATCAATATTCAATACGAGTGGCGATTTAGGCTACCAACCAAAAACGATGCGGGTGCCGCCAAGATGATTGAAGGCGATGACAGTCTTTTAGGATTCCAGATGCATGACTTCGGCGCCAAGGGGAGGGAAGAATACTGGCGTTCGATGAAGGGGCTCAAAATAGACTATTTCATAGGTCGGCTTACGAACCTCACAAAGCTGTACAAAGAATCTTAATAAATAGCGCTCGGTGTTCAGTAAGAAAGCTCTCGGATAAAAAATCGGGAGCTTTTTTGTTTGGCGGCGATATGTTAAGCTGAAAAAAGAAGTATATGTCAATAGCTGAAGCAAAATCAAAAGAAATCAGAGTTAGAATCGCGCCTTCTCCGACTGGCTTTTTGCATGTGGGTACGGCCCGAGCCGCGCTTTTTAACTACCTTTTTGCTAAGCATGAAAGTGGCAAGTTTATTTTGAGGATTGAGGATACAGACCTAGAAAGATCTAGCCCCAAGTTTGAGAAAGACATCATCGAAAGTCTAAAGTGGCTGGGTATAGCGTGGGACGAGGGTCCTTCCCGCCAAAGTGACAGAATTGAAATATATACCAAATATTTAAAAACACTTTTAAAAGAAAATAAAGCGTATTATTGTTTTTGTTCGGAAGAAGAACTCGAAGCGGTCAGACAAGACCAGTTGAGCAGGGGATTGGCGCCTAGATACAACGGCAAGTGCCGAAGCCTCACCGAAACCGAAATTAAAAAAAGGTTAACTGAAGGAGAATCAGCAATTATTAGATTCAAAACGCACGGAGAAAAAGTAAGCTTTAACGATCTTATCCGCGGGAAAATAGAGTTCGACACTTCTTTGATAGGGGACTTTACGATTGCTAAAGACCTAACGACTCCTTTATATAATTTTGCTGTAGTCGTGGACGACTTCGAAATGAAAATCTCCCACATCATCAGGGGAGAAGACCATATTCCCAATACGCCCAAACAAATCCTAATTCAGCAGGCCTTGGGCCTGCCGCAACCCCAATACGCTCACCTACCCTTGATTTTGGGCCCCGATAGAAGCAAATTATCGAAAAGGCACGCGGCGGTCTCGGTTGCGAATTACAGAGAAGAGGGATACTTACCCGAGGCCCTTATCAACTTCATGGTATTTCTGGGCTGGAATCCGGGGACCGACCAGGAAATTTATTCTTTAACCGCGCTCTCGCAAGAATTTACCTTAGAAAAAGTTCAAAAATCCGGAGCTGTTTTCAACCTTAAAAGGCTTGATTATTTAAATGGTTTTTATATCAGACAAAAACCGCTCGACGAGTTAACCGAACTTTGCCGACCCTATCTGCCTGCCTCGCCGGCAGGCGGGCCTAAGGCAGAAAAAGATTTCTTGAAAAAAGTCGTCGGGCTCCACCAAGAACGGCTCAAAAAGCTTTCGGAAATCACAGAGCTTGCTGATTTCTTTTTCCAGGATAAATTAAATTATGACAAAGAGCTTTTAAGATGGAAAGATGCCGATGACCAGAAAATGGCCGAATCTCTCGATAATCTTGATAATTTGTTGTCTGAAATAAGCGAGAGAAACTGGGCCAAAGAAAATTTGGAAAAAGTTTTAATGGCCAGGGCCGAAAAAATAAAGGATAGGGGATACCTTCTTTGGCCGTTGCGAGTTGCTCTCGCGGGTAAAAAAGCTTCGGCCGGACCCATTGAAATAGCGGCAATCTTGGGCAAAGAAAAAACCTTAACTCGCCTCAAAGAAGCAAGGGCTTTAATTGTATGAAAAAAATCATTACGATTGTTTTAATAATTAATATCGCGCTCGCGAGTTTTCCTTTGTCCGCTTTGGCCCAAGAAGCGCCCCAAACCATGGAAGAAGCTAAAGTTTTCGGCCTTAATCTCTTAGAACGCCTGCCCAACGCCATTAAAAATGTGTGGCAAAACCAAGCCCTGCCTATCTGGTGGAACATGTGGGTTTGGACCAAAGGTTTCTGGGAAAGAACGCTTGGGGGGTGGGTTGAAAATATCTGGCAAAAATTATGGAGATTGACGGGCAAAGAAACTCCGGACGTCAAAAACGAATTTCAGAAAGAAAAACAGGAAATGCAAAAAGACCTTTGGGAAAGATTTAAGGAATTATTTTAAACAATTTCAGGATATCGCGGGGGAGCGGCTTGACTTTTTTTATATAATACATACACTTAGATAAAAGAACCTTAACAAATCTAAGGGAAGGAGGGATACAATGCAAGTTAGCAGGAAATCATGGCATTTCAAGATTTTCAATTGGTTCGATAAAGGAAAGACGCCTCGAATCATTGATCTCTGTAGTTACTGCAGAACTATTGTGCTCTGGGCGCCTCTCAAGGCCGTTTCGCTATATCTTTTTTACAAACCAATTGCATGGTTTTATGGGAGAAACAAGCTATCAGGCTATTTGGTCGCGTTCTGCTTAGCCACAGGAATCGCAATCATTCTCGGGCTAGTCATCCGTGGTTGGTTTTGGCCGTTTGTTTTTGTATATATAGTTTTTATCATATTTTTTACAGCATTAGACGAAAGCGAAGCAATACGTGCAGACTTGAAAAAAGCAAAGGAAACAAAGATCGGCGAATACACGGTTAAGGGTATCCAGGTTATCAAAAACGGTCTTCTGGGTACAATCTTCTGGCTACTGAAAATAGTTTTCTATACCATCTGGAAAAAACTATATCACCTGCACCAAGTTTTATTCTGGATGGTCTTAACTGCAACGGTTGCGGCAATCTGGTGGGGACTTATTGCATTTGGCGTTTGGTGGAACGTATTAAGTTATATAATTGCCATTGCCGTAGTCGTGATCGTGATAGTTGGACTATTGTTCCTATTCGGCTGGATAAGAAATCTCAACTTGAACGATAACCTAGCTTGGCAATGGCTAAAGGCAAAAAAACGAAAAATCTGCCCATTCATCGAAGTGAAGAACTAAGGAGGGGTTAAAACTCATGCGCAATTTAAGTGCATGAGTTTTTATTTTGATATAATTAAACTTGTTAGAAGCCACCTATCTTAAGGGGGAGAGGCTTGACACGTCTACAGGCAATGTCGTACAATGTAGGTAAAGCGACAATTAAGAGGGGCCGAAAGGCCACCCCTTTCGGAAACCCCTTTTTGAGCCCTTCTTATGGAAAGATCAAATAAATCAATTATTCAATATATACCGGACTTTTTAGATTATTGCGAAGTGGAAAAAGGTTTGGCTGATAAAACCCAGGAAAACTATAAACGTTATCTGGACAAGTTCGTCTTATGGCTCAAAAGCACCCGTAAGGAGGGCTTAAAGCCCCAGGAGCTGACTTCAGAGCATATTTGGGCCTATAGGCTGTATTTAAGCCGTTTCCAGGGCCAAAACGGCCATTCTTTAAAGAAAGTCACCCAGAACTACTATCTTATCGCCCTAAGGGCGTTTTTGGGCTATTTTGTGGCGAAAGACGTGGTTTCGGTGCCCCCGGACAAGATAGCCCTCCCAAAGGACGCTAGAGCTGAAAAAACAGTCAAATTCCTTAACCTGGACCAGGTTGAGAAGCTTTTAATGGCTCCCAAAACTACGGAGAAAGATGGCTTAAGAGATAGGGCTATTTTGGAAGCTTTGTTTTCCGCCGGCTTGAGGGTGGCGGAGCTGGTCGCTCTGAATAAAGAACAGTTCGGCAATATCAAGAATAAGAAAGATCTGGAGCTCGGCATCATCGGCAAAGGCAGTCATCCCCGGACCGTTTATTTTTCTGAAAGGGCGCTTGGCTGGATTAAGAAGTATTTGGAAACCAGAAAAGATAAAGAAAAGGCCCTATTTACCAATTTTCGGTCAAGAACCGATGCAGATACTAGGCTGACTGCCCGATCCATTGAAAGAATCGTCAAAAAGTACGCGATACTCGGCGGCGTGCCGATTTTTACGAGTCCCCACACGCTCCGGCATTCTTACGCCACGGATCTTTTAAACCAAGGGGTTGATTTAAGAAGCATCCAGGAGTTCTTGGGCCACCGCAATATCGTCACTACCCAGGTCTATACCCACGTGACCAACAAACGTCTTCGCGATATTCATAGGCAATATCATAGTGGTAAAAACCTAAAAGAGTAAATGTCGCACAATATTAAAGGTGCGCCGTAGTATTGACAAGGCTCTTTTGGAATGCTATACTGTTCTTATAAATAATGAGTGACTTTACAGCGTTAAGCCGGTCAAGTTTCTCACCTCCCGATAGCAATATCGGGATTACTGGTTTTATTGGCTCTCTACCCAAAGATTTAGACATCGAAATCGTCTCGGAAATCGAACACTGCCACAACTTATGGCAAGAACTCGCCAACGCCAAGACTCTTTTCGATACCTGGGAATTCAGGTACGCCTTCTATTTGGGCTACCATTATAGGCCCTATTTCATCTTATTGAAAAACCAGAGGGAAAACCTGGCGTTGTTACCTTTGTGGTACGACGAAGATGAAAAACAATACACGTGGTTTGGCAGTGATTGGCAGGAAGAAGTCAGATTTTTCAGTAAAGATCCTAAATATATTCCTGTTTTGCTTTCGGTCGCCCCCTTTCCCCTATTACTTAACGCGATCTCTCCAAAATCAGCTTTCCTTTTAGGTAAAACTGTCGCTTTTGAACCCGACGCGGCTAAATATGTTTTGCAGCTTGAAAAATTCTCAAATCATGAAGATTATCTGGCTACCTTAAAAAAGAACGAACGCCATAGTATGAGAAAAGACAGACGCAGAATCGAAAGGCAAGCCCCCGAAATTATCTTTGATAACTTCGCCGACTTTGACAGTTTGGTGGAAATATCCAAAAAAAGGATAACCGAGAAAGGCAGGGTACCCGACTGGCACGACCCCAGGAGAATCGAAACGTTCAAGCAGGTTATCAACCTTGGCGGCAGGTCTTACCAAAACCGCATAATCACCGTTAAAATCAACGGCAAAATCGCGGGCGTGGATTTGATTTGCCTATTCGGCAATACTTATTTCACTGTCAAATGCGGCTACAACGTAGCCGAGTTCCCAGGCATCGGCAACTACTTCAATTTAATTGAAATCGACGACGCCATTAAATTGGGTTTTAAAAAAATCGACTTTCTCCAGAACAACTACACCTGGAAAAGCCGCTGGTTTGAAGCGGTCCCCCTCTTCAAATACATTAAATCCTAGATTGACTGAGGCCCGGCCTCCCTCAAAATTTGAGGG
>MHMD01000001.1:24658-34681 GCA_001819295.1 Candidatus Nealsonbacteria bacterium RIFCSPHIGHO2_02_FULL_43_13
TTAGATTTCAAAATCATCAAAGATCTCTCCCAGGCGAAAGCAATCTGGCAGCAGCTTTCGCCCCAGAAAACCCTATGGGATGATTGGGATTTCCGCTATTGTTTCTACAAATATTATAATTGGGAGCTGTTTTTCTATACCGGTTATCTTGACGGCCAAATCGTCGGTGTCTTGCCGCTCCAATACAATCCCGAGAAAAAATTTCTGGAGTTTTTTGGCGGCAATTACATGGAAGAAAACAAAATTCTGGTTAAAAAAGACTGCCAGCAGTTTATTCCCGATTTTTACAAACAGGTTGATAAAGAAGCGGAGCTTGATGATATTTCAGGCCAAGATGCTCTTACTCAAAGTTTGCCCTTGCATGAGTATAAATATATTTATAATTTATCAGGGATAACTAGTCTTGAAGAGTTTATAGATAAATATTTCGACTCGGACAGCCGAAAAAAGAAAAGGCGGCTGCTTAAAGAAGAGGTGGAAATCATTTACAATAATTTCAATGATTTTAATTTGATGATTGATTTAAATCTTAAAAACTTCGGCGAAAAATCGTCTTTTCATTTTCCTTTCCGAAAAGAAATCTTCCGCGACTTGCTTAAATTGAACTATGAACCGATTCTATTAACCTCAATCATTAACGGCAAAAAAGAAGCGGTATCGTTCGCTCTTAAGTATAAAGATAAGTTTATTTCGCTTAATTCGGGTGTTAATAGCGCGTCTTTCCCTTGGCTGGAAAAGTATCTCATTCTAAAAAAGGTGGCCAAGGCCATCGAGTTAAAATGCCGAATTTTTGACGCTTGCGTGGGCGATTGCGGCTGGAAAGAAAATTGGCATTTGGAAAAAATTCCTCAGTTTAAATATCGTACCTAAGCTTAAAACTCCGGGAAATTTGCTCAAATACGTCCTGATAATCTGCCCAGGAGCTCTGGAAAGTATTGAAAGAGATGGCATAAATAATATCATTGCCACCCTGGACGAAGACTAACAAAGTTTTAAAGTCAGCTTCTTCCTGGCGGCTTGAGCATTCAATGAAAATAGCTTGAACGCCATTAATTATTTTTTGCTCTTCCCGGATAAAATTGATGCCGGGAACGCTTTGGATCAAAGAGACCTTCATGCTCTCAACGTATTTCTCCAAAGTGTCCAAACTGCTGTATCTGCTTAAATCGTCGCTCTTGATAGAGAGATTGGTCCGGAAATCAAGTTTTTGAAAATTACCGCCGGAAATATCCTCTTGGGCGTCGAAAGCCAAAAGTAGAAAGTTCGCATTGGCGCTCGTTGCTTCCTGCCAGCCGGGCGGCAAGGTTATTTCAAACTCATCTTTCAAAAGCCTGGTTTCTTTTAGGATTTCTTCTCTGTCAGTTGGTGATTCTCCAATTACAGGAAGTTCTTTTTTAATTTCGGATTTATTCAAATTTTGATAAAGCAAAACCCCCGCCGCGCTCAAGACGAATAGCACAGTTACAGTAATCGCCACGATAAAGATTTTAATTTTCATATTTGTTTTTAACTAAAGCGCTGATATATTTTTTAACCTCTAATTGCTCTTCAATACTATTCTCAAGCTCAAGAGCAGTCAAGGGAGAAAAATAGCTTGACGGATATCGCTTGAGATAATCGAGTTCTGATAGCTTTTTCAAGAAATGCGGCCTCTGATTGTCAATATTACCTAGTTCTCTATCCAAACAAGCGAAATCCTTAGCCGGACCGATGTGATTACAGCCGCAAGGATATTTTTTAATAACCTTAATATTATGTTCATAAACTTTTCGGCGGAATAATCGGTCGTTTTCTAGGTGGGAAAAATCAAGGCAAATTCCCCCGAATTCTTTTATTTCTTCTTCATCGAAGGGCTCGTACGTGTTTTCGATATAAATTATTTTCCGATATGGGCCGCAATCTTGGAGCGACGGATATTCTCTCTTAGTATGAATATTAAAGGCCTCTGTTTTATAAACCCTGACTAAATAATCGATCTCCTCTAAACTTATATCGCTTCTTAAGTGGACAAAAGGAATTCTTTTAACATCCGTTTCTTTAAGCAGCGAAAAAAATTCCTTTCTTGCCTCTCGGTTCAAACACGTTGGGAAAACCGCAACTTCTTTGAGTTTGAATTTCTTGACCTCAGCGATCTTATCGCGCCATTTGCCCGGAGTTATCGTAGTGATGGTTGGCAAAATTTTCATATCATTTGCCGTGCCGGCGCTGGCGTTTAGTAAAATCTTCCAAAGCCTCGTCTAAATCTTTTTCCGTAAAATCGGGCCAGTATTTATCTGAAAAATATAATTCGGCGTAGGCCGCCTGCCAAATTAAAAAATTAGAAAGGCGCTGTTCCTTGCCTGTTCTAATAAGTAAATCCAAGTCGGACGTCCAAAGATTTTGGGCAATCACCTCTTCAGTGATTTTTTCCGGCGGAATTTTCTTTTTAATAATGTTTTTCATCACTTCGGCGATTTCCGCTCTGCCGCCGTAACTCAAAGCGATATTAAACGTCATATCTTGATTAGTCTTGGTCGATTCCTCCATTTCCTCTAAAGAGGAAACAAGCCCTTTGGGTAATTTTTGTTTATCGCCGATGATTTTCACCTTGATGCTGTTTTCAACCAACTTTTTCGTATCGCGACTTAGCGCTTTTTTGCATAAATTCATCAAAAAACCGACTTCTCGCTGGGGCCGCTGCCAGTTTTCGGTGGAAAAGGCGAAAACAGTCAGGTTTTTGATGCCAATATTTTGGCAATGCCTGACGATTTTCTTCAGCGTTTCCATGCCTTTAACGTGGCCCTTAAAAACTGGCAGCCCTTTTGTTCGGGCCCAACGCCGGTTGCCGTCCATAATAATACCCAGGTGGTGTGGAATTTTGCTCATTTTTCTTTTAACTGTTCCGCTAAACTTGAAAGGAATTCTTTTTCTTTTTGAGGAAAAACTTTTTCTTCTTTCAATCTTTTTTGGGCGACAGCGATTAACTTTTCCTGCATTTTTTGGTACTTTCGCCTGCTGAAGCCGAACACCTTATCAATGTCGCCGTCCTGCAGATCGTCCCTTATCTGGAACGCTATTCCTAGCGGCAACCCGAACTCTTCTATTTTTTCAAGAAAGCCCTTACCAGCTCCAGCCAGTATCGCGCCGATCTGCAAAGGGGCAACAATAGTGTAAAAAGCGGTCTTCCTTTTGTACATTGTTAAAACTTCGCTAGCGCTTGCCTTTTTACCAGATTTTATCTTCTTTCTCAAGAACAAATCCAGCATCTGCCCATAGCCCGTGGAGTAAAGAGTTTCGTTTAATTTCGCCAACGCTAAAACTTTGTTTTTCGCGGGGAATGGAGCGTAGCTCAATATCTCGTAACCTATGGCTGAAGCCATGTCCCCAATGACGATGGCCATATCGGAACCGTGAAGAACGTGCAAAGTTTTTTCGCCCCGACGCATTTTATCTTTATCGATAATGTCGTCATGAATCAGCAAATAATTATGAATCAACTCGATAAAAATAGACGTTTTAAAAATCGCTTTTTTGTTTTTGCCTCCGGCTAGGTAATAACCGTAATTTACTAGAATCGCCCTGATTCTTTTTGCTTTTCTTAAGGAGTATTCGCGAAGCCAATTCAAAACCTCCTTTTCAAGGACTGCCGTAGCTTCCTTGATTTTTCGGTTAAAAAATCTTGCTATTTCTTTATCTATTTCTTTTTGTATGCCTGATAAGGCCTGAAAAAATTGCATCGCTTTCTATTTTAACATTGTTTGGCAACAACCAGTATAGCTTAAACCCCAGAAAATAAATTATTTTAGTAGATGCTTTCAGAATTACAATTTTAAAGCTGAAATATCTTTCAAGCTCCCGACGGTATTTCGAAAAATCTGGAAAAGAATTAAGTAAGAGATCAGCCGCGATCAGCCCCCAAATCACTCCCCCGCCCGACCAGGGTTTCGTTAACCCGGCGGCATCGCCGCAAAGAGTGATGGAGTTGTTTTGAGGAATAATCAATCCTTGCGGAATTAAAGCCGAAGCTGTTTTTGCGATTAGAATATTATTTTTCGTTAAAAATTCGTCAAAAAGGGGCCGCGCATCTTTAAGATCAGACATAATGCCGTATTCCGTCTCCTCCCCCCTGGGAATACGCCAAATAAAACCATTTTTCACCGCCCAAGTTTCAACCTGATTTGAGGTATCTGGGTGGGCGACAAATCCCTGAATTCCCAATCGTAAATCCGGGTCTTTCAGGCCTAAACTTTTTCGGGTAGCGGAATTAGCGCCATCGCAGCCAACCACCCGATCAAAATTAGTAAAATCGTTGATCGCTAAGCTCTGACTCAATCTTATTTCGGCGCCGGCTTTTTGGGCTAGGCCAGCCACTAACTTATCTAATGCGGCATGACTCATGACTAAAAAATGTTTGGAAAACTTAACCCTTATGGTCTTTTTAGGGAAATGAATTAGAGTCGACTCAATGCGATTTTGAACCAGAATTTGGCTTTGGAGGATAAAATCCAAAATCCTTTCGGAAAAAAGGCCGGAGCAGGCCTCTTTGCCGATTTTATCTTTTTTCTCAAAAACGGTTACTTTATGACCTCGCTCTGAAAGTTTCCAAGCAAGATAAAGACCGTTGATTCCCGCTCCGATAATAGCCACTTTCAATTTTAATTGGTTCTTTTCCATAATTTTTAGCGATAATATAGCCCGTGGCGAAAGAAAGTAGAGAGATAAGAATAACGCCGATAACTAAGATGATATCGGCTTGGTGCTTCTTTACAAATTGGATAAACTTTGCTAACATATTTTTATATGGCAACAACTAAGGCGACTGGCGTATCAAGATTGGGCCGAGATTCTCAGCCAAAATATCTGGGAATAAAATTACAGGCGGGACAAATTGCCCTTCCGGGCCAAGTCATCGTACGGCAGCGCGGCACTAAAATCATCGCGGGTAAGAATGTCAGGCGGGGAGGCGACGATACTCTCTATGCCGCTGTTAAGGGCGTAGTTAAGTTTTCCACGAATAAAAAACAAAGATTTGATAATTCAAAGCGCCTCGTTAAGATAGTTTCCCTCGAGACCTTGAAGCCGCTTTGATAAATTCCCGGAATAAGGGGTGAGGCTTGGTTGGGCGCGACTTAAACTCGGGGTGAAACTGCGTGCCCAAAAAGAAGGGATGCTCCTTAAGTTCGGCGATTTCAACTAAATCTCTCTCGGGATTTAAGCCCGACATCACCATGCCCCGCTTCTCTAAAGCGCTCCTAAACGCGTTATTGACCTCGTAGCGGTGCCGATGGCGCTCTAGGATACTTGAAGCCCCATAAGCCTTAAAAGCCAGGGTATTGGGCTTGATACGACACTGATACTCACCCAGCCTCATGGTGCCGCCGTACTTCTTTTCTTTTAAAAGCACATCCTGGTCGGGCATCACATCAATGACGTTTTCCTTGCCATTGGGCGCAAATTCAGCGGAATTAGCCTTTCTCAACCCACAGACATGGCGAGCGAATTCAATAACGGCTAATTGCATGCCCAAGCAGAGTCCGAAGTAGGGAATTTTATTTTTCCGGCAGAATTCAATCGCCTTGATCTTACCCTCAATGCCTCGGGAGCCGAATCCGCCCGGCACGATAATACCATCATAATCTTTTAATTCTTTCAATAAACGGGGATTTTTTTCATATACTTCCGATGACAACCAGTGAATCTCGGGCTTTCTTTTATTAAACCAGCAAGCGTGCTTGACCGCCTCAATCACTGAAATATAAGAATCGGTCAGAGTAAATTTACCGGTTTCAAAATACTTACCGACGATACCGATTTTAACCGAATTTTTCACGGTTTTAATTGTCTTGGATAATTTTTTCCAGTCTCTTAGATCGCCTTTGTGCTTGGCCCGCAAGCCGAATTTTTTTAAGATTCTGTCTCCCATGCTGTCTTTCTCAAAATTAAGAGGAACCTCGTAAATCGATTTGACATCCGGGGCGGAAATAACGTCTTCTTTGGCGACGCTGCAGAAAACGGAAATCTTCTTTTTTCGGGGCAAATCCAAAGGCACCACCGACCTCGCTAAAATCATATCGGGCTGGATGCCGGCCATATTAAGCCATCGTACCGCCTGCTGGGTGGGTTTTGTTTTCATTTCGCCGATAATGCCCGGAATGGGCAGATAAGTAATCAAAACGAAAAGAACGTTTTGGGGCGAATTCAGGCGCATCATTCTGGCCGCTTCCAAAAATAAACTGTTTTGATATTCTCCGACCGTGCCGCCGATCTCGATTAAAACAAAATCGGCTCGAGTTAACCTCGCCGCTTTTTTAATCCGGGCGATCACTTCTTCCGGAATATGAGGCACCACTTCCACGCATTTGCCGCCGTATTCCAGGTTCCTTTCCCGGCGAATGACGGCTTCGTAAACGCGTCCAGTGGTAATATAATTATTGGTGCTTAAATTTTCGTCGATGAACCTTTCGTAGTTGCCCACGTCCTGGTCGCACTCCGTGCCGTCAGCGGTCACAAAAACCTCGCCGTGCTCGATAGGATTCATCGTGCCCGCGTCAACGTTGACATACGGGTCGATCTTAACAGCTGTCACCCGAAAACCCTTGCTTTGCAGGATTTTTCCGATGCTAGCTGTCGCCACCCCTTTGCCGATGCCCGACATCACGCCGCCCGCAACAAAAATATAGCGCGCCATTTGTATTGAATCTTACTCTGTTTTTTCTTCGACGATAATTAATTTTATTTCAGCCTCTAAATTGTGACCCAGCTGAATTTTAATCGGAAACTCACCCAGCTCCTTGATTGGATCTTTTAAAACAATTTGGGTCTTTTTAATTTCAAACCCCTGCTCTTTAAGTTTTTCGGTAATCTTTTGAGCAGTAACCGCTTCAAAAAGCTGCTCCTTTTCCCCGATCTTCATGGGTAAAATTATTTCAAGCCCGTCCAGAGATGAAGCAATCCCTTGCACTTTCTTTAATTCTTCTTCAGATTTTTGTCTTATGGCCTCTTTTTGAACCTCAAGCCATTTCAGATTTTCTTCCGTGGCTGGCTTCACTAAATTCTTAGGCAATAAAAAATTCCTGGCATGGCCATCGGCGACGTGCTTAAGATCGTATTTTTTACCGAGCTTTTCAATGTCTTGCAAAAGAATAACTTTCATAATACTTTTTTATCTTATAGTATTTGTTTAATTATTTCAAGAGCTTTATTAAATTGCGGGTCTTTCCCTCCGTCAATGTCCTTTTCGGTCAACTCGATTTCAAAATCTGGCTTTAATCCCTCCTTATCAATCAGGGTTCCTTTGGGAGTCAGCCATTTAGCCACCGTTACTTTTAATGAACCTTTTTCAAGCTCCTTTACGGTTTGCACCGAACCTTTGCCGAAAGATTGAATGCCTATAAGTTGGACACCCCGATTATCTCTCAAGGCGCCAGCCAGAATTTCCGAAGCAGAAGCCGATCCCTTGTTGATTAAAACAACCAGGGGATAAGAACTCAACTGCCCTGAGCCATCGGTGCGATATTCCTGATTTTCGGCAGTGCCGCCGAAGTCTTCAATCGTCACGAGCTCCCCCTTCTTCAAAAACCATCCGGCGATATCTTGAGATACTTCAAGATAGCCTCCAGGATCATCCCTTAAATCCAGAACTATGCCTTTGGCTGAACTTGCCAGAATTTCCGCGGCCGCTTTATTGAAAGCAGCGGTCGCTGTTTCGGAAAACTGATAAAGGTTAATATGGGCAATATTACCTTCTTTCATTGTCCATTTTACGGAAGGCACCTCAATTACGTCTCTGGTAATCTCAAATTCTTTAGATTGTGACCAGCCTTCGCGAAAAACTACTAAAGCAACCTTGGTGCCCTTCTCTCCCCTAATCAATTTGACCGCTTCGTCGGTAGTTAAATCCGCGGTAAAAGTATCGTCAATTTTAATGATTTTATCACCCGACCTTAATCCTGCTCGCTGCGCCGGCGTTCCCTCTAAGGGAGCGATCACGGTTAGATCGCCGTTTCTTATGCCGATTTCCATCCCTACCCCCGAAAACTCACCCGAAACATCTTCTTTAAACAATTTGGCGTCTTCAGGCGGCAGATAAACGGTATAAGGATCTTTCAAGGCGTTAACCATGCCTGTTACTGCGCCAAAAAGCATTTTCTGGTAATCCATTTTTGATTGATCAACGAAGTTTTCTTCCAGCGTCCGCCAGGCCTCCCAGAAAAGAGAAAAGTCCAACCCCTGAGGCTTGCCGAGCTCTGCATTAATTATGCCCTCAGGCGGTAAAGCCGGTTTTTGAGATGTCCCAAAATAAAAACCGGCGGAAAAGACGGCCGAAATAATAATTAATAAAAAAAATGCAACTAGTCCCTTTTTTGCCATATTGGCCTATTATATCAGATTTAATTTTTATGTAAAAACCTTGATATTAAAAAAATAATCGATAAGAATCCTAAAGCGGCAAAAAGATAGGCCACTGCCATATTCCCCTCTTCAACCGCCATTTTGACGGCGCCAACCACCGAAGCCAAGTGGCTGCCGACTGGCTTCCATTCGTTGCGGTTCGGGTTTAAAAAAACGATTTTGACTTCTGTTTTATCGGGAATCAAATCGCCGTCAGTGTCGATTTTTAGGGAATTTGTGCCCAAGGCTATCTCTTCTTTGTCGGCCAAACCATCGTTGTCTGTATCGGGACTCAAGGGATTAATGCCTAAAGCTATTTCTTCTTTGTCGGTCACGCCATCGTTGTCTGTATCGGGACTTAAAGGATTAGTACCCAAAGCTATCTCTTTTTTGTCGGTCACGCCATCATTGTCCGTATCTGAATTTAAAGAATCTGTGCCTAAAATTATTTCTTCTTTGTCGGTCACGCCATCGTTATCACTGTCCGCATCAACAAAATAATTCTCCCGGAGAACTTCGTTATTGGAAGAATCTTCATCTAGAGGCCGCGTGCCGATAATTTCGGCGCCGACGGCGAAACTACCCTTTTCAAAAACCCAGTCGATAAAAACATCGTCGTAAGTGCCAACCTTGACCGAAATCGGCTGCGGCTCGCCGATGGCCTTACCGCCGACTGCAAAAACAACGAAACCAGAAACATCCTCATCTCCCACATTAAAAACCCGGCCAAAAATACGTATCTTTTCTCCGGCTAAGGCTGTTTCTTTGGAAAAAGTGATATCCGACGCCGTCAACGACAAATCCGCTTTTGCCCGGACATCTCCGCTCAAGACAAAAAACATCAGCACCAGCATCGCAAAAAATAACACCGAACGATTCATTATCTTATTCTAACACTTCGATAAACTCAGTGTAAACAAAAACGCCCTAAGCGCTGATGCGCCGGGGCGGATTTGTTTTAATACCACAACCAACTATTTGATCTGATAGATTAAACTGACGGTCACCGATATCTTATTTTCGCCGGGTTGGATGTCGGGAGTTGCTCCGCCTCCTATCCCCAGGGCTTCTTTCGACGTGGGGACGTAATAAGGCATGGGATAATCTCCGCTCTCGCTGAAACTGATAATTTTGACCAAACTAATGCCTAATTTCTCCGCCAAATTTTTTGCCTTTGTTTTTGCTTCTTCAATAGCTTTGTTTCTTGCCTCTTCCTTTAAAGCGTCCTCGTTATCAATGGTAAACTGCAAACTGCCTACTTCATTGGTGCCTGCCCTCGTAGCTCCCTTGATAATGCTGCCGATTTGGGCCAGATCTCTTATTTTAACCTGCAAGGACTGGCTAACTTCATAGCCGACCAGCGTTCTATTGCGCCACTCCTTATCCCATTCGTAACGAGGCGAGATATTGAAGTTAGTGGTCTTTAAATCTTTATCCTCGACTCCCTGGCTTTTGACGACTGCTATCACGGCGTTCATTTTGGCGGCATTATCTTGTATAGCTAAGTCTACCGTTTTTGCTTCGCTAACTACCGAGAAAGTAGTAAAAGCCAAATCGGGTTTCGCATAAACATCGTTGGTCGCCGAAACCGTAATAGTATTTTCGCTCTTATCCAATTTATTATTAATATCCGTCCCCAGCCAAACAGTTAAA
>MHMD01000002.1:0-10046 GCA_001819295.1 Candidatus Nealsonbacteria bacterium RIFCSPHIGHO2_02_FULL_43_13
TGCATCACAATAATATTAATTTGTTCTTTGTTGTAACCTAAAGCTTCAGCCGCCGCTTTAATTCTCGCCACATAACCGTAATGATCCGCTCCCCAAAAGAAAATCAATTTCTGAAAGCCTCTGGCAAATTTGTTTTTCAAATAAGCGGCATCTGAAGCCAGATAGGTTTTTTCGCCGTCCTCTTTTATCAAAACCCTGTCTTTATCGTCGCCAAATTGGGTGGATTTGAACCACAAGGCTCCCTCTGACTCGTAGGCTAGTTTTCTATTTTTTAAAAGATCCAAAACTTCAGTTACTTCTTTTCTCTGATATAACGTTTTTTCAGAAAACCAAACGTCAAACTTAATTTTCATTTTCTTAATTGTCGGCTTGATCATTTCTTGCAAAATAATTTTGGCGGCGGATTGGCCGATTTTCTCCGGATTGTTGCCCTTTATCTTCTTTTTTAATTCTTCAATATATCGCCCTTGATAAACGGCTTCTGCGTCGCCGATGACCGAATGGCCCAGTTTTTTAATCTGCTCCCCGGTATCGTTAATATAATACTCTCGTTTTGCTTGATAACCGGCCGCATTCAAAACATTGGTCAAGACATCGCCGCAAAAACCGCCCCTCCCGTTGCCTAAGGTTAAAGGCCCGGTAGGGTTGGCCGAAATAAATTCCACATTCACTTTTTGGCCACGGCCGATTTTGAGTTCGCCAAATGATTCTTTCTCTTTTAAAATTATGCCGACTTGTTTTTGCAAATAACCCTTGGCAAGAAAAAAATTAATAAAACCTGGGCCGGCCACTTCAACTTTTTCGAATAAATCAGATTTCAAATTAACCGTTATTTCGCTTGCCGGCCTTTTCAGCTGCAACGCAATGTTCGTCGTATAGTCCCCAAACCCTTCTCCTTCGGGATACGCCACCCGAATTTTTTCTGGAGACTCGCCAGTCGCTTTTTGAATCAGTTTTATTATTTCTTGCCTTATCATTCTTTAAGTTTATCTTATTCCGCTTAAAAATTAAAGGTTGAAAATATTATTTGATGGATATCCGATATCCATCAATACAATTATCTTTTCAAAAAAACAAAATGCGGGAGAACTATAAAGAAGTTCTCCCGCTTATTGTGAGGTTATTTTATTTTTCTGCCGGGAAAAAAACCCGAGTGCCAGGAGAATGCCAGTCGCACTTTGGTCGCGGCCCAATCTCGTAGGCATCAACTGACCATCCTATTCCGCTTCCACAATAATGGATTCTTACCTCGCGCAAGACATTTTTCTTGTCCAGCGCGAAAAAGATATTAGGCTCAATGGGAGCAGTGAGAGGACCTTCGTAGCTCTCTCCCTGGCTCTCTACTAGGGCAAGTATTTGAGCTACTGGGGTTTCAACCTTCTCACCCACTTTAGTGAGTCCAGCGAGAATTGAATTACCATCTGACCTCTCCGAGAGATCGGCATAGCATAATTCGCTAAATTCAAAACTGCTCATTGGAGGCTCAATTTTTCCAGAAAACATTTTGGAGAAATTGTACGAATCATGAATGTATCCCCTAAATCCAGGAACAACCTGAGGAATCTCGGGCACCACAAAGGGTGTATTTCCTCCCCGGCCCTGAATACTCACCCGAGGGAACCGGAAAAGACAACCAGTATTCTCTTTGATGCGTTGGAGTATTTCTAGTACTTTCTTTGGATCACGCTTGCCATCCCGTACTAATTCTCCCACCCCCACCATCAGATCAAACATTCGAGCTTTGTCGGTTATCGCGACCATTTAGACTCCTCCTTCTTATCCGGTTTTCGCGGATAATATAAAATTAAGGTACTTTTATAGTATATCATATTTATAGAACTTGTCAAGAACCATATCTTCGTGATAAATTGAACCCATGGAGGCGATCAAAAACAAAAGAGCTTATTTTGACTACGAATTCTTGGAAAAATTCGAGGCGGGCATGGTCTTGGCGGGCCAAGAGGTAAAATCAATAAAATCGGGGAAAATGTCACTCGCAGGCTCTTATGTTGTTTTAAAGAACGGCGAGATTTATCTGATTAACGCCAATATTGCGCCCTATCAGCTCAAAAACATTCCCAAAGATTATAATCCCACCCAAGCAAGAAAGCTCCTTTTGAGAAAAAAAGAAATCCAATACCTCTTCGGTAAAACTCAAGAAAGAGGCTTGACTTTAATACCATTGAGGGTATATAGTAAAAAAGGTAAAATAAAGCTAGAGTTTGCCGTCTCAAGAGGACGGAAAAAAGCTGATAAGAAAGAACGGATCAAAAAGCGCGAAGCGGACAAAGAAATAAGGCGAGAATTAAAAACTAGGGGGTGAAAGGCTTCGACAGAGATCTTTTTTCAAAATCGGCAATTCCAGTATTCTGGAATCTGGTAAAACTTCCGGAAAACAGAGATAAGTGCTAACTTATTTCAAAAACCCGCTTACGCTTACGCGTAGGCCATCCGGCCTTAACTATTCTCGATAATAAGGATCGGGTGTTATAATCTCGAGATAGGTAGAACCGCTTTTGCTTCAGGCAGTTCTCCGAAAAGTCAGAAGCTAGAAACTTCGGCTTATGCTTTTGCCTGTTTTATATCCGCTGTTTCGAAAATTAAAACAGACTAAATTTGTAGAGAGATTTTGATAATATTTCTGGACGGGACTTCAATGTCCCCACCTCCACCTTGAACCCAAGAATAATCGCCAATACGCAAATAAGGGCTAAAAACGTGAGAGTTATCGACGAAACCGGAAAACAGCTGGGCGTTCTAGGTTTGGAAGAGGCTTTGCGCCTGGCTTACGAACGCAACCTGGATTTGATCCAGGTAACCGAAAAGGTTGACCCGCCGGTTTGCAAGATCATGGATTATGGCAAGTACTCTTACCAGGAAAAAAAGAAAACTCATACCGCCACAAAAAAGCAGAAAACCAGCGAGTTGAAGGGCATCAGGCTGACTTTCAATATTGGCCAGCACGACATGGAAACCAGAGCGAGGCAGGCGGAAAAATTCCTAAAAGAAGGCGATAAGGTAAGAATCGATATTGTCTTGCGGGGCAGGGAAAAAGCCCTGGGCAACTTTGCCCGAGAAAAAATCGGCAAGTTCCTTGAAGTCTTGCAGGGATTCGTCCTCTATAAAATCGAAAGAGAATTAAAAAAAGAGATGAGAGGCTTTTCCATGATTATCTCTAAACAATAGCGGGTGGCATGCCACCCGATATATCGAGGAATATTATTCACTCGTTATAAGCATCCATGAAAAAGAAAACTAGAAAATCTATCTTAAAACGCTTTAAAATTACCAAAAACGGTAAGATCCTGCGAAGACTTACCGGTTCTGATCATTACCGAGCGAAAAAATCTGGAAATAAAATCAGAAGGGGCAGAAAATGGATTACGGTTTCGGAGCAAGAAACAAAAAAAATTAAAAAACTATTAAGGTAACATGGTTAGAATAAAAAAAGGAGTTACAGCCCATAAGCGCCGGAAACATCTGTTAAAACAGGCTAAAGGTTTTCGTTGGGGCAGAAAAAATAAGTTCCGGGCGGCTAAAGACGCCTTGCGTCATGCCTGGGAATACGCTTACCGGGATAGGAAAACAAAGAAAAGAGAAAGAAGAGCTCTCTGGCAAGTCCAGATCAATGCCGCTTGCCGGGAACAGGGGCTTAATTACAGCAAATTCGCTTTTGGCTTGAGAAAAAATAAAATCGAACTTGATAGAAAGATACTGGCGCAACTTTGCCAAGATAATCCGGAAATCTTCAAAAAAATAATGGAAAAAGTAAAATAGAAAAACCGCCTCTCCTAACAGGGAGGCGGTTTTAACGTTTGGATATTTTGCTTGGACATTTCGTCCAAATTTTTGAAAGAGTGATCTCTCCTTTTCCGATACTAGAAATAAGTTCTGTGATGGTAATGATTTTATCGCCTAAATGATTATTTCCGCAAGATGGACATTTGGGTTCATTTTTATCTGTGATAATACCACATCGAGAACATTGCTTATAGGCCACATTCTACCTCCTACTTTCATTTAGGTTGTCAAAGATCGATTCTCCCCCACTTAGGGATCGATATTTTTATTCGGAACGTTCCCGACGGCCCGCCAGGCTTTTGGGCGGCCGGCTAATTGAGCCACTTTTTTATAACTAAGGGTTTCCCCAGCCGGAATCGTCTTAACAAGTTTATAAATTTTTTGACAAAATAAAGTCATGAGCCTTCTGGACGATTTTTTGAGCATTTTTAAAGGTCAGCTTTTTTAATGCTTCTTGATATGATAACCATTTAAAATCTAGGTGCTCAAAAGAAAGCTTTACCTCTTTTGTTTTAGTTTCGGCCAGTAAGTAAGAAACTGTTTTAGAAACATCTTCTCCTTTGTATAAAAAGGAATATTTTTCTATTTCTCTGAAGCCATCGATAAATTCGAGATCTGCTATGCCCGTTTCTTCCTTAACCTCTCTCAAAACTGTGCCCATCTCTTTCTCTCCCCCCTCAATAGTCCCCTTGGCCAGGCCCCAATAAGTTTTCCCGACGAAACCGATAGCGCTGTAATTTAAAAGAAGGTAATAGATTTTACCTTTTTCTTTTAAAAAAATTACTGCGCCGGCTGATCTTCTCTGGAGCATATTAAATATCCTTAATTAAAGAAACCTCATTGCAATCGGCGGGAAACCTGGAACAATTAATGCACTCCTGCCAAATTTTTTGAGGTAATTTAGCTGTGCTAATTTCTTTGAAGCCAATCTTTTTAAAGAAAGCTACGTTTTTTTTAGTAGTGAGAGTGAATAACTTATCTATCTCCATCGCTTCGGCTTCATTAATACACGCTTTGACCAACTGCGTACCAATGCCCTTACCATGCTCTTTTTTCAAAACCGCCAACGACCTTACTTCGGCTAAAATAGATCCTTGGCGGCCAGGCCGGTATTCCTCGCCTAAAACATGCAAGGCGCAACAACCGATAACTTTCTTGCCTTTTTCGACAATAAAAAAATCTCTGATACTGCCGTAAATTTCATAAAGAGGCCTGAAAAGCATGATGCCTTCTTCGGCATAAGCATCGATCGTCTTCTTTATTTTCACTGCGTCGCTAATTGTGGCTTTTCTGAAAATAATTTTTGGTTTCATTTTAAAAACGTTAACATTTTCTGCAAAGGATAGCAATTAATTACGTCTTTTTTCTCCGCCCACCCTCTTCTAGCTTGAGCAATGCCAAGCTCTATTAATTTTAATTGATTTTTATGATGAGCATCGGTATTAACGGCTATTTTAACCTGAAACTCTTTCGCTCTTTTAATATTTTGGTCGTTGAGATCCAGCCTCTCGGGCGAGGCGTTCGCTTCTAAAATAGTGCCGGTTTCTTTGGCCGCCCTTAAAACCTTATCAAGATCTATCTGATATTCGTCTCTCTTTTTTAAAATCCTGCCCGTGGGATGGGAAATAATATCAACATTAGGATTTTTCATCGCCCGGATCAGGCGAGCGGTCATTTTGTCGCGAGGCATTTTAAAATTAGAGTGGATGCCTGCGATGACATAATCCAGCTTCTCTAGGGCCTCATCTTTGATATCTATTGAGCCGTCTTTCAAAATATTGGCTTCGCAACCCTTTAAAATTTTGAATTTTGCTTGCCCGCCGTAGCCTTGGCGAAGGCGGGTGTTTAGTTTATCGATTTCTTTATTCCGCCGTTCTAATTGTTTTTCGTTTAAGCCGTGCTCAATCCTCAAAAACTTTGTATGATCCGCTATCCCCACATATTCATAACCCATTTCAATAGCGGCTTCGGCTATTTCTTTGATTGAGTTCGTGCCGCCGTCCCAGTCGGAATGAACGTGTAAGTCTCCTTTAATATCGCTAAAACCGACGATCTCCGGAAGTTTGTTTTTCAAAGCGGCCTCAACCTCCCCCCGATCTTCTCTCATCTCGGGCGGTATCCATGGCATGCCCAACGCTCTATAAACATCCTCCTCGCTTTCACCGGCTATCATTTTAGGCCCGCGAAATAAGCCGTATTCAGAAAGCTTCAGACCCTTTCCCATGGCAATAAGCCGTGTCGCGATGTTATGCTCTTTGGCTCCTGTAAAATACTGCAAGGCAGCGCCGTAAGAACGTTTCGGCACCACCCGAATATCCATATCAAATCCTTCCCTCATCCTGACCGAAGCTTTGGTCGCACCCTTGCCCCAGATTTTAATAACGCCGGGCATGGAAACGAAAGAGTCCATCACAAGCGATGGATGGCGCGCAATAACCAAAAAATCGACATCGCCGATAGTTTCTTTCATTCGTCTTAAAGAACCGCAATAATCCACCCGCTCCACGCCCCGGATCTTTTTCAGTTTTTCGTAAACCTCTTTGGTTTTAGGCAAAATCTCATTTAACAAAAATCTTCCCTTGCTTCTTTTGAGAAATTTGACGCCTTCGAGAATATTTTTTTCCGTCTTTTCGCCAAACCCGAACAGACTCGCTACTTTATGGGCCTTGGCCGCTTTCTCCAGGTCTTTTAAATTTTTAACATTCAGCTTCTGATAGAGTATTTTGACGCGCCGCGGCCCCAAACCTTCAACCGAACTTAATTCTTGAAAATTAACGGGCGTTTTTCTTTTAAGATCGTTATAATATCTTATCTTGCCCGTATCGAGATACTCTGAAATATGCGCGGCAATGTTCTTGCCGACACCGGATAGTTCTTCGAGCGCTTTTTTACCGCCTTTTTGGTAGATTTCTTCGATATCGTTCTCTAAAGTTTCTATAGTTAAAGCCGCTCTCTCATAAGCGTAGGGCTTGAAAGGGACATTGTCCATCGCTAAAAAATTAGCGATTTCATAAAAAATTTTAGCGAGTTCTTGATTCTTCATAATAATATCTTGCTTAAAAGTTTCTTTTTAAGTTTATACGAATTGCAATGTTTTAAAACTCCCAAATAAGATTGGATAGTTTGATCAAAAGATTTTGGGGAGACCTTGCCCCAACGCAATTCCTTAACTCTCCGTTTTATCTTCCCAAACATTCTTTTTTCAGTTTTGGTTCGCAAAATACGATGATACGGGAAACTTACATAACCCAAGAAGTCTACGCCTTGATGATACTTCCTTATTTCTATCTTATCGGAATGCAGAGATAATTTCAATTTTTCCAAGAGGAATCTGCTTACTATGGAAATTAAGGTTTTTAAATAATCCCTGTTACCGTCTAAGATTATGAAATCGTCGCAATAGCGAATATAGTATCTTATTTTTAGCTTATGCTTAATAAATTTGTCTAATTTATCAAGATAGATATTGGCAAAAAGCTGACTGGTGATATTACCGAGTGGCAATCCCTTGCCCGGCGAAGTTAGAAAGCTCTCAATAATTTCTTTAATTAACCATGCTGTATTTTTATCATTGATTTTTCTTTTGATAAAAAGGGTTAAAATATCGTGGTCAATTGAATCAAAAAACTTTTTGATATCCAATTTCAAAATATGGCAGTTTTGGGTATTATTTTTACCGACCTTTCTGGCAAACTTCTGCAAACGATTTACCGCTCTATGCGTTCCTTTATTCATGCGACAGGAATAGGAATCAAAAATAAAAGTAGGGTCGAAAATAGGGTATAAAATCCTGAAAACGTCATGATGCAAAACCCTATCTTCAGCGCAGGCTTTATGAATATGTCTTAATTTTGGGTCTTTGACGTAAAACGAGGTATAATTAGAATGCCGATAAATTCCGGCTTGCAATTCTTTGTGAAGTTGAAAAATATTATCTTCTAAATTATATTCAAATTCTTGGACGTCAAATTTATTTCCCTTGCCTCTTTTAAATTCCTGCCAAGCCAAAAATAAATTTTCGAGAGAAATTATCTCATCAAAAATTTTATGACTACTAATACCCCCCCCCCGACAGCTTCAATGTTCCTTTGGTGCATAAAATTGTGGAATTATACAAACTATTTCACAAATGCTTGATATTGTTTCCGAAACACGAAAAATATACACTGGGACAAAAAATTGAAAACACGATTTTGGAAACGCTTGAGCTTGTTTTATCCGCAAACTACGCCAGTATATATAAAAAAGCGATTCTAAGAAAAGCGAATAATAAAATCGATCTTCTAAAATACTTAGTCAGAATTGCCCATGAAACCAACTCAATTAAAATTAAAGGTTATCTATCGCTTGAAGAAGTAATCATTAATATCGGCAGAATGATAGGCGGCTGGCAACGCTCTGTCAAATAAATTTTAAATATAGAAACCCCGCTTTTCGCGGGGTTTCTGGCATTATATTGAGCACTACCCAGAAACAGCAAGCCGGAAGAATAGTTGTCGTTCGCATTACCCAGATTGCCCCTGCCGTCAAAGTTGAGCCGGTCATCATTTGCCTTCAGATAAAGCGAGTCGTCCGGAGACTGCCAATGATTTGTTAATTCTCTTCCCTATCCACCAGAAGAGCATAAAACTGCGCTTCTTGAATTTTATCCGATCCCATTTAGACCCTAAGAACTAACAAGGAGTGCTGAAAATATATTCGGCGACCTTGATTTGTCTTAAACCAAGATACATTAGCCTACATTATCAGAATAATAAAAATCAGAGAAAATGAAAAGGGGCACAATAATAGTTGTGCCCCTTTGCAAAGAACAAAAAATCAAGCACTCCCCAGAAACAGCAAGCCGGAAGAACAGCGGCCGCTCGCATAACCCAGATCGCCCCTGCCGCCAAAACCGAGCCGGTCATCATCGGCATCCAGATAAAGCGAGTCGACCGGAGACTGCCAAGATAATGCCGATAAGTCATATCCTGGTGTATGCCAATCTCTGGCGAGAACATCGGGATACATCGCCATTGCCGAGAGGGCATCAAACCCACCAGATAAAATCAGTGATTCCGGTAGAACGGCTATTTGTCCCCGACTGGCGAACACAGAAAAACCTTGAAGCGGATTCGGGAAATAGATGGCGACAACGAAAGCTTGGGCCATTCTTTCAATCAGCTTCTCGTGCCTGGTGCCTGAAACAATAGTGACTTTCCCAGCGAGATCGCCCGCCCGGTAGTTGTAAAAGCTTCTGTTAGGAAATTCCTTCTTGTAGCCTAACTCTATCGCCGGAAGAAAAACCTCTTCCAGCGTTTCACCGTAATCGGTAAAATTTTCCAACTTTGGTAGAATTATTGGGAGATAAACCCCGTTGAGCAAATTGGCGAGACCCTTGTTTGTTCTAATCAAACTAATCAGCCCTTCGCTTCTGGCTTCGAATATCGCCGATGACATTGTTGGGTTTACGAGAGAGAACACTTCCTGAAACCGGTCAAACCGTTCCGTATATTTAAGTTTTGGCTGGACTAAATGAAAATCCTTGCTTGCGTCGCAAACTGCGGCCGTTAAGCTCTTGACTGGAATACACCTACCATTTTTATCGACGAGCTTAAGAATTCTCTTTACAAGCTCAACTTCAAGCTCATCTCGCAAAAGCGCCTCCAGTTTTTCCAAGTCGCCACTAGAAACTTTATTCAAGATAGCGGCGATTTGACCCACCGTGAACCCTTGCATGATTTCCAAAGAACTACCCATTTTACTCTCCTTATTTCAGACTTTTTCTCGTCCGAAACCTTGGCCTCTTGGCTCGGCCATTGCCATCTTCTCATTTGGAAGACATTTAATCTTAGCACATTAATTTTAAAATGTCAATTCTAAAAAGGTTTTTCCGACGGAGGCACCCGAGGTTTGAAATGGTCTCTGTTAAAAAGCCTGGGACGAATGAGCAATAAAAGAGAGGAAGCGGCGAGCCCAAAGATGCTGACTAAAACGAAAACGAGCTTAAAGCTGATCAGCGAGGCTAAAATACCGCCGAAAGCTCCGGCAATCCCCGCGGCAAACCCGAGTCCGGTGCTTTCTAAGCTCCAGGAAAAGGCCTCTCGCCCCTTATCGATGTGCCTGGTGAATATGCCCGACCAGGTGGGGACGACGCAAGCCATGGCCAGCCCCCGGATAAATTCCAGAATAAATATGTGCCAGGGCTGCGATGAGAAAATATAACCCAACGGGATAAGATTAGCCGCGTACATACCGACGATTAA
>MHMD01000002.1:10056-16422 GCA_001819295.1 Candidatus Nealsonbacteria bacterium RIFCSPHIGHO2_02_FULL_43_13
GCTGAACAATGGACTTCGCAACCCAATAAGTGGCGGCCACAAACCCAACCATTTGCAGGTTGCCTCCTTGGATTTGTCTAGTTAAAAAAATAGCGAAGATAGGGCCAAGCAACCCCCAACCGCTCTGAAGCAGAATATCGCTGGAGATTAAAATCCTGATAACTTTATTTACGCCTAAATTCATTGTCTTTTATATATAATAACGCTTAACGATTAATGATTAAAGAGTTTACCAATCTTTTCCAGCAAAAAAGACTGCAAAAAATGAATTCCAAGTCTAAAGAAAAAGAACAATCCAGCCAAGGCAAGTATCATTTCCGCTCCCCTGATGACCAAAACATAAGCGGCGCCGGTGCCGGCGCCCAAGCCCAAGGCCGTAAAAACAAAAGATTGAACGAAATCATGGGAACCAAGAGCCGCCGGAATGGGCAAAATAAGCGCTAATGAAGAAAAAGCGCCGATAGAAACGGCCGAAAAAACGCTTATGTTTTTTCCTAAAAACAAGATCAAAAGAAATGTCCGGGCCAAAAATATTAACTCGGCCAAAAAGCTTAAACCGAACCCCTGCCACATTATTTTTTTGTTCGGTTTGAAATATCGGAAAATTTCTTTTTCGACTTCAATCGCTGTTTCGGCGCCATCTAATTTTTGGGCGTTAAATTTTTTTAAAAAGAAACGGACGATGCTTTCTTTTTTAAAGCTTTTGAAATAAAAAAGGCCTATTAAGGCGATGATCAAAAAGAAAACCGAGAAAATGATTATGTCTATTCTATAAGAAGGCAAATTCGCATTGGCGACAAAAAAGACCAGTCCTAAAATTGTCGCAACGGTATAAATAGTGAATTCGGAAATCCTGTCGATAACCACCGAAGCGATGGACTTGGACCACGGCATGGCATATTTTTCTTTTAAATCATAGCCTCGAAAAATTTCGCCGCCGAAGATTACCATGGGCATAAAAAAGGCCAGGGCATTGCCAGAAAGATAATACTCCAGAACTCTGAAAATGGGGACGCGATATCCTTGATTCCTTAAAATTGTTTGCCAGCGCCAAGATCTGACCAAATTGGCCAGAACGGTCAATGACAGAACGATCATCCCGGCCCTAAAAGAGAAGACCTTAAAAGCTAAGATAATTTTCTCCCAACCGATAAAGTTGGTGGTCCACGCTAAAAGCCCGATACCAACCAATAAGGAAATCAAAAAAAACAGAACCTTCTTCATTTTATGATTTTATAGCCTTATTCAAACTCTCTAAGAGCTCGTCTAGATCCATCTGATAATTTGCAGCCATTTCTCCGATCGTTTCTGACTGAGCGCCTGGACAACCAGCGCAATGTAAGCCGAACCCCATAAGGATTGCGGCCGCTTTAGGGAAATTCTCAATAACTTCGGCGATGGTCATCTCTTTAGTTATTTTCTTTACCTTTTCCATATAATTAACATTTTAACAGGTTAAATGAAAATGACCAAGATCATATCAATGTTCCCTGTTTTGATAACTCCTTTTGCTCGCCTTTGGAAAAAATACTGACCTTGCCGTAAACGCCATCATAGCCCGGCGTGATTGAAACACGCCCCTCCCGCACTCTGGCAATCCCTTCGGCGATTTCCGGCAAAGTCGCGCCAATAAGGTCTTGTTTTGTAGCAGTCAATAAAACATTGAACTCGCTGCCCAATTTTTTGATTAGGTTTTCATATGCTACGCCCACCCGCTTGCTCGCCGTGGTAACGCCCAGACTCTCGGCGATTATTTCCTCTAAGGGAACCAGGCTCTTGAACGGAATAGCTCCGTTCGGGCCTTGCCCCTGTTTTCGGTCAGCCAACCTTTCCACTCGATTTAGGACACCGATTGTCAGGGGCTTGCCGCAAGTCGGGCAAAGATTGTTATATTTTTTCGATTCGAACGGAGTTAAGCTGATTGCGCAATTCCTGTGCCCGTCATAGTGATATTTCCCCTCCTCCGGAAAAAATTCAATGGTATATAAAAATCTTCTCGGGTCTTTGTCTTTAATAGCCCCGATGATCGCGCCATAACTTAAGTCCGTATCAAAAACATTGGCTTCTCGCCCCAATTTCCGCGGACTATGAGCATCTGAATTACTGATTAGGGTAATTTTATCTAAAGCCGAAAGCCGCCAATTCATCGGAGGGTCAGAATTTCCACACCAAAGCGGAATTCCGTTTCTTCGAATATACACAACACGGTTTGGTACTGAAACACAGTGGACCATTCCATTATAATCGACCCATTCTTCTTTGTGTCCATATTTTTTCATCTCAGACGGAATAATGGCATGCCGATTGCGCCGTATAAAATAAATATTCCAAGAGTCTGCACTCTGCCTGTAAATCTTTTTCTGAGAAGGCGAAGCAAAAGGCGTCCCCTTTCTTTGATGTAATTTGTAATAAGCAGAAATGCCAATTTTAAGGGCGATTTCTTGAAGATCGTTTCGCAAACGTATAGATATTGTAGTGGCCGATAACCCTTTCCCGCTACGTCCATACACGTGTCCGTCGCCCTTAATATAATACTTAAGCAATATCCCTAGAAGCTCTTTGGATAAATTCCTCACTTCTGCGGGGATATGCTTATCGGCAGCTTTCCCGAATTGCCGCAGGTAGTGAAAAAGCTGATAATCTCTTACCCGAATCGTGTTTGTGACTTTTTTATCCCAAAATACTGTGTATCCAAAACTTTCCAAAATATGTTTCATCTCGGTCATTAGCTTATAATTCTGGTTGCTGACACAAACAGTATAATGTCCGTTTCCGCCTTTCGTAGTCCACCCCTCAGCAACCCAAAAACCAAAAAACTTAAGCCAAGGTTCTATGGGAAATTTTTTTGCTATTTTGGTTCGAAAGCCAGAATAAAATCTGCTTCCGTGTGATATCTTTACTCCAGGTAATGTAAAATACTGCGGCGTTTCTCCTTTCCAAATTCCATCTTTTCGCAATATCTTTGATTTTCCGAATAAGTCGCGGGCTTCTTTCAATCTATAGGGTCTCCGCGTATGAAAGTCAGCTGGAGCATATAATAGATTATGGTTTGGAGTAATAAGTAAATCGGCTCTCTTTGTTTTTAATCGATACATCTTCCCTCGGTACTTTGATCGATAGATTTTTTGTGGTTTTTGATATTCAATTTCTTCGCTATCGGAATTAAGAGTGCAAATTTTATCTCTTTGAGTGACTTGGGAGAACCTTTTCCATCCATTTTCAGTAAGTACTTCGGTTTCGGTGTCATAACATGATAATCCTGTTTCAATCGCATAAATGTATCTTGAATATTCTTCGAAACATTCTTCGATGGTATTAAAGCCGGACTTGGAACCGAAGATGGAAAACCAGGGAGTCCAAGCGTGAGCGGGCACGATTAAACAATCATGAGAAATCCCCAAAACAATTTTAGCCAACTCCTTAGCGTCTAATCCCAAAATGGGACGGCCGTCCGATTTTAAATTGCCGATAAAGCCGAGGCGCGCGTTAATTTTTTCAACTACTGCCAACGAAGGAGCAAAAACTAAAACATGAATCTTACGCACTTTGTTGCCCTGCCTGCCGGCAGGCAGGTTTTTCGAATAAATGCAGCTGATTTCTGAAGTTAAAATGAATCTTGTCGAATCATCGCTGTTTTTTATCTTAAACAAGCCCTGCTCGACTGAAACCAATTTGTCTTTTAAATTTCTCAACCATTCCGGATGCGTAAAATCGCCCGTGCCCAAAACCTTTATACCTTTAACGCGCGCCCATTTATCCAAACTTTCCAGATCCATGTCTTTAGACGTGGCTCTGGAATACTTAGAATGAATGTGGAAATCAGCTATAAGCTTCATATTATATAAGAAACTGGGAAACCGCTCCCAAGATTAATGCGGCTATCAATAAATATAGCAGCAAAGAAGGCGCTTTAAAGCTGTATTCCGGCTCGCGATTACCTAATCTTTTAGCTCTCTTAAAAATTAAAATAATAGCCACTCCTTCAATCACGCCCACCACCGTTCCAACAAAACCTATAGTGCCGATAAAATCCCTAAAGCCCATTAAGAATAAGAGAAAGGGCACTCCGCAGGCAATGGCGGTGGCTAAGCGTTTAGACAATTTTAGATCGTAAACAAAAGTGTTTTTTAAATGAAGCCCCAGAACCAAAATAGAATCGGCTAAGGTTACTAAAGCGGCCAGCACTGCTAAAAAAATGATTTTAGGGCCGAGAAATGGCGCCAAACTTGAAAGAGTGTCTTGACTGATATTGCCGCCGACTGCCCCCAAAACAGCCAAGACAAAAACCAGATAAAAAGGAACAACAAGCGCCGTTGATAAAATGATTGTTCTTTTAATCTTCCTCTTTTCGGGCGATGTTTTGAAAAAATCCGCAATCTCCGGAATCGCTGACCAGCCGACCAGAGAAAAAAGAATGACCCCGAAGGGCAGAAAGATACCGGACATCTCTAATATTTTGACATTAGAAAGATCGAGTTTGGGCAGAATAAAAAACAGAATCGCGGCATTCGCCGAAAAGAAAATCAGATTCGTCAAAAGCTCGATCGAGGCGATTAATTTAATCCCCCGGAAGATAAGGTAAGACATCACTACCCAAAAAATCGCCGCAAGCTGGATTGCTGATAAATCAGAAAACGGCGAAAATAAAATCTTTAAAAAATCGCCGCTTAAAATCAAATAAGCTAAAAGAGCGCCAATTAACCCGCTGACGACCGAAATCATGACCAAAATCTTGCCCCAGCTCCCTAGATATTTTTGCGCCAGACCGGGTAAGCGGCAGGATTCTTTAGTCCTTAAAAAGGCTTCGCCGAAAAACAGATGGATTAAAAGGACGACGCCTCCTAAAATCAGAAAATAAAAAAAGCCGGGAACCATCCCGCTTTTGTTAACAATATAGGGAATTCCGAAAATTCCTGCGCCGATAACCGTACCGACAAAAACCGAAACCGCCTTGATAAGTTTGAGCATTTAATTTAACAATTTAACGCCCAAGCCGGTAATTTGAGCTCCGCCGAAAACCAGAATCCCGGCAAAAACCGACCAGCTCATTAAATTCAATAAGGTGGCGACGGAGCCTGCCGGCAGCATTCCCTTCAATTGTTCTGAAATCATATTTTGCAGTTGTCCCTGAACATCTTGGGATATAGCGCTTTTTTGCGCCGGAGGCGTTTTGAAAATTTCAGGAGCCGTTGTTTTACCGGTAAAAATAGCGAAAGACGAATAAAGCCCGTAAAAAATTACAGCCAAACCAATAATAATTAAGGCTAATGCCAAGATTTTTTTAGTCATTGAACGATGATTTTTTGATAATAATCTTATAGATATTTTCAACAAAATCACCGCCGGCGTAGCCGATAATGAATGACAGCGCCGGAGTGAAGGAGCCCAAGAGAGTAAAGCCAACTTCTTTAATAGATATTGCGGCAACCGCTCCAATGGTCCCGGAAATAAACATCATGCCTAAAAAATAAAACAATCTAAATTTTACCTCTTTATAGGAAAATTGGTATTTTACAAAACCAACCAAACCTCGTAAAATACCGCCACCAAAGGCGGCTATAATGACAGAAAACATTTTAATTTTTTATTAAACCTTAAAAACCTTGTAATCGTCTCGAACTTTTTGGTCAACCTTGAAACCGACCGAATCCCCCTTTTTAGCCGAATCGACTTTTTTGTGATCAACTTCCATGGAGGTCACTGCTTGGGTAAAGTCAGTTTCGCCGCCCACGATCCTGATAGTGTCGCCGATTTTGAGAGTGTCTGATAAATCAATCACGGCTACGGAAATATGCCCGAAGTAGTGGCTGATTTTTCCGATGATTTTTCCTTCATCCGCCATATTAGTAAGTATGTTTAATTAATTTTTATGCGCTTCGACCTTTTTTGTTTTGAGATATTGAATAACTTTCTGGACCAATTTTTTGGGATCGGCATCATAAAAAATCGGGCCTCTTTTTTTATGGGGATATTTCAAAATATAATTGACCAGGTCAGCCGTTCCGCCCGATCCTACTAAAATACCGATCGGCTTTCTGTCTTCGTAAGCAATCGTGAATTCATTTAAGGTGCCCATGCGGCCGCAGGCCACAATAACCGCGTCAGCGGCTCTCGTCATCAAAAGATTTCTGCCTGAATAATCAAAACCGGTGTACACCATAACATCGAATTCGTCTAAGGGCAGTTTGTAGCTTTTTTTGTGCTCAATTTCAGAAGACGCCGGCGAAAAACCAATACTCACCCCGCCAATCCTATTAGCGCCTTGAGCTGCGTAATACGGCACGCCGCTCGTCGCTCCGGTAATTAAAATGCAGTTATTGCGGACAATTTCCCGGCCGAGTTCCCGGGCCGTTTCTTTCATGTTTT
>MHMD01000002.1:16448-28318 GCA_001819295.1 Candidatus Nealsonbacteria bacterium RIFCSPHIGHO2_02_FULL_43_13
CCGCTGACTGCAATTTTATATTTAAGCTTCATACTTATATTTTAGCATAAAAAATTAATTGTGCCCCTACTCCGAGTCGAACGGAGACCACAGCCTTCGGAGGGCTGTACTCTATCCATTAAGCTATAGGGGCTTGACAAATTCAATTTTTATGATATCATTATTATTAGAATAGCACATTGGAGGTGAAAAGTGCATAAGAAAGCTGGCACCAGAAAGCCTTTCTTTGTTGAAGCAGACGTCAAGGGAATCGGTCATATAAAAAAGTATACAACTGCTTCTTCGGAGAGACAAGCCGTCTTCCAGGTAGCGAGAGACTTAGAGCAGAGATATCCGAGAATAAGGATATTTCTAGATAATAGAAAAGTTACACTGGGAGAAAAGAGCCCTATAGCTTCTTAAGAATAGGGTTCTTTTTATTTTTCAGCCACGATGAAAATATTCTTCTGACCACCTTCTTTTATCTTAAGCTGTCCGCTTTCGTTTAATCTAAGACCTGTTTTTTTTATAAGATCAACTAATTCTCCTTTTGTAAAACAGTGAACATAACGCTGGTATTTTTTAGCCCACGGCACAAAAACGTCTTTAAAATCCATTTTTGATAGTCCCAAAATTTTAAGGATGCCGTATTTTAAATTAAGTTTCCAGCCCCTGCCCCGCCACAGATCCCAAACGGTCAAAATCAATAAACCGTCCGGTTTCAAAACTCTTTTTGCTTCTTCTAAAAACTTTATTCTCAATTCTTGAGAAGGAATATGATGTAAAACGGCAATACTATAAATTTTGTCGAAAGAATCAGACGGAAAAGGCAAATGCAGTGCATCGTTAACTAAAAAAGTAATTCCGGGATATGCTTTTTTAGCTAATTCAATTAATTTCTCCGAATTATCTATACCGGTATAATTTATATCGATTTCTTTAAATATCTGTAAAAGCCTCCCGTTACCGCAACCTAAATCAAGCACATTGTCGCTAGGTTTGAGGTGTTTAGCTAGAGACCTAAGACCCGGCCAGGCATACTGACGCGTTCTTGAAAAGTCCTCGGCAATCAGGTTATAATCCTCAATAGTCTTCCCTAACAAATATTGTGCGTAATCTTGATCCATCAATTAAAGAATTAATAACGTCCGGGGCAAAAACCCTGAAGGATTTAGCGTCTTGCAAAAGGCGCTTCGCAAAAAAGCATCAAGCTCCTTTCCCTAATAATATTGCTTTATTAAAAACTTATCATGAATTAGTCAAAAGCAAAAGCATCAAGCCGTCAGCGTTAATTGAGACTCTTTTAAGGACAAGGCCCGTCCGCTCGCTTTCAGGCATTGTTAATATCTCGGTTTTAACCAAGCCCTATAAGTGCCCGGGCAAGTGCCTTTATTGTCCGACCGAAAAAGGCATCCCCAAAAGCTATGTGTCCGGAGAGCCTGCCGTGGAACGGGCTAAACGCCTAAAATACGACCCCTATCTGCAGGTTAAAAAAAGAATCGAGATGCTGGAATCAGAGGGCCATCCGACAGATAAAATCGAGTTAAGGGTCGTGGGTGGCACCTGGTCTTTCTATCCTCAAAAATACCAAGCATGGTTTGTTAAAAGATGTTTTGATGCGTGTAATAATGGACATGCGATGTCCTTTAAGACATCGCATGTCCAAAACGAAAAAGCCCGATACCGCATTGTCGGCCTATCCGTCGAAACAAGACCTGATTTTATTACGCCCTCAGAAATAAAACGGTTAAGAAAACTTGGAGTTACTATGGTGGAGCTGGGAGTCCAATCAATCTACGACGATATTTTGAAAAAAAACCTGCGGGGACACGGCGTTAAAGAAACAATATCGGCCACAAAGCTTTTAAAAGACGCGGGTTTTAAGGTTTTGTACCAAATGATGCCTAATCTTTATGGTTCATCCTCGGCTCGCGACCTCAAAATGTTTAAGACTCTTTTTACCGACTCTCGATTCCAACCCGACCTTTTAAAAATTTATCCCTGCGCTCTTTTAAAGAGCGCTCCGCTCTTCCATGTTTGGCGCAAAGGCGGCTATCGACCCTATGCCGAAAAACAGCTGATAAGCTTAGTTAGAGCAATTAAAAAAACTGTCCCGTATTATGTCAGGATCCAAAGAATTGCCAGAGACATTCCATCTAAAAGTATTGCGGCTGGTCCAGCTAAAATTTCAAACCTACGACAGTTAGTGGGCGGCCACTGTAAGTGCATCAGGTGCCGCGAAGTTAAAGGAAATTACGATCCGAAAGAAAAATTATATCTCTTCCGCCAAAACTACCAAGCTTCAAGCGGCCAAGAGATATTTTTATCGTTTGAGAACAAAAACCGAAGCAAACTATACAGCTTACTTCGGTTTAGAATTACATCGCAGAATACCGCTATTATCCGTGAAATCCACACTTACGGCCAGCTTCAACCCATTGCCCAAGATCAAGATGTTGGAGGCTTCGCCTCCAACATCTCTCCGCAGCATAAAGGGTTAGGAAAAAAATTAATCGCTGAAGCTGAAAAAATAAGCAGGAGAGAATTCAAGGTAAAAAAAATCGCCGTAATTTCAGGCGTTGGGGCAAGAAGATATTATCGCAAATTAGAATACAAATTAGAGAAAACTTATATGGTCAAAAACCTCGGCTAATTGCGGGAAATTCTAGTCAGTCCGGAACAGGCAATAATTTCGATACCTTGCTTTTCGAGTTCGTCTAAAAATAAATTTACTCCCAAAGAATCAGAAGAAATATGGCCGGCGATGACCACATTGAGGTTGGAAACTTGCGCCTCTTTTAGATGTTCTTCGGAAATATGCATGGCTACGGTCGTGCCGATGCCGGCCTGGACCATTTCTTCGTAAAGCTTGGGCGAGCCTTCGGTGCCGCCGGTAAGCTCGGTCAACGCTATCTTGCCGCAACGGCTTTCTTCCGAACCGTTAAAAGTTTTCGGGCCGGCGCCGATTTTCATGGCTTCTTGATATTCGGGTATTTCTTTTAATAACCTTAACAAGTCTTCGATTCTCTCCGGGTTTTCCTTTTCGATTTTATCTTTCAAAAACTTCGCCGCTAAATTATCGCAAACGGTATGCAGGCACATTAAATTAAAACCCAGAAGACGAGCCGCATCAACCGTTCTTTGATGGTTGACTCTGTTTACGCCCCGGGCGACTTCCGAGATCCTTTCTTTCATCAGCCCTTCAGCAATATTGATCGGTACGCCGTATTTATTCAAAGCGTCGCACTGCAATTCCATTACGCCCGATAAATTAGCTAAAGCTTTGCCTAAAGGATGGTGAGAAATAATCAAATCGATATTGCCTAATTCCTTGGCTAATAAAATTTCAGCCGGTTCAATGTCAATGCCGACCAAAACTCTTTTTATCTCTTTATCTTCGGCCACGTGTAAAGTCCTCGAATCGGAATAAGGATTGATCAACGTATCTTCGTCAAATTCAGCCTTGCTTTCTTGAGACAGCTTGGCAAATTTATCTTTTTTTCTTAAGAGTAACTTCTCCACCCCTTCTCTCCCTCGAAAATCTGCCTCAATGCCCTTATTTATCGCTAATTGGTATATTCCCTGGATGGTCATTTTGTTTGGAATAGTATTTTTTGTACAATTCTCCAATCAATGTTTGCTGTCCCTGCATGTCTAAAACTTCCCGGCGTATCCGGGCTTTTTCCGTCCGAATATATCTGCTTAAAGATTTTGTCATGATAATTAAGCATTATGGCTGACTTTTGCCTTATTGTCAATCTAAAAGGCTGCTTTAACAAAGCAGCCTCTTTATGAAAGCTCATTTCCTATTGCCAGCAAATCGAGTAATTCTTTCTCTGCCTCGAGGAGAACTTTTCGATCCGGGACTCGAACTATATTAATCACCAGCCGATCAAGATAGTTGTCAGAGGGCCAGCTAATTCTGGCATCTCTTTCTTCAAAAATTATGATAATCTTCCGGTAATGAAGCGCTTCTAAGGATTCCTTCCACGCGTGATACATGCCCCTGCCAAGGTATTTTTTGATTTGTTTTTTGTCAAAAACTTTCAGATCAAAACCCTTGTTCTCTAAGCCCGAAGTAAATGCTCGAAATAATTGTTCTGCTTTGTCCGTTTTTTTTAGGAACAATCTCACTGTCCACCTCCTTTTCTTCAAATTATCAAAGTGCAACTTTTCGTGTTCTTTCGTATTCTTCTTGAACGACCTGGCGATCGTCCCAGGAGATTTTCTTCCCGCCGGCTTCAACTATCCACGGCTCGCAGCCCTTGCCGGTAATCACCACCGTGTCGCCCTGCCCAGCCGATTCTAAAGACTTTCTAATCGCCTCTCTCCGGTCTAATATTTTTTGAGCCTTGCTGCCGACGCCTTCCGCCACTTGATCGATAATCGCCATCGGATCTTCGTCATAAGGATCTTCGTTGGTAACAATCACTTCATCGCAATATTTGGCGGCGATTTGCCCCAAAACTGGTCGCTTCCACTTATCTCTCCCTCCGCCGCAAGCGCCCAAAACGCAGACCATTTTAGCATTTTGGGGCTTTAGTGTTTGGTAAACTTTTTCCAAAGCGTTTGGGGTGAAGGCGTAATCGACAAAGACTTTGAACGGCTCCTTTAAAACCTGCTCCATTCTGCCCGGCACGCCTTCAATATTCTGGACGGCCTTCTTACAAATATCCAAACTCACTCCCTGGGAAAGACCTACGCCAATCGCCGCCAGGGCATTGTAGATATTAAAATCGCCAAGTAATTTCAAACGCAGCGGCTGAATTTCTTCAGCTGATATGATGGCAGTCGGACTGCCATCAATATTGATGGCAGTCCGACTGCCCGACATTGTGAAGCCAATTTTCTTCTTGGCTGGAAATTGTAAAAAGTAATCAGCGTTCTTATCATCAAGATTAATCACGTGAATATTTTTAGCGGCCTGAAAAAGTTTAGCTTTAGCCGCTCGATAATTTTCGAAACCTTTATGGGCCTCGATGTGTTCTAACGATAAGTTGGTAAAAACCGCCGTATCAAAATTAATAAACCGGTGGCGATGCTGTTTAATACCCTCGGAAGTCACCTCCAAAATCGCATATTGGCATTTATTGTCAACGGCCTGCCTGAAAAATTTCTGGATTTTGAAACGGCCCGGCATGGTCATTTTGAGAGTGTTGGGCCATTCTTTCTCGCCAATCTTGAATTTAATACCGGATAAAGACGCTACTTTAAAGCCCGCTTCTTCTAAAATCTCGGTGATAAAAATTACCACCGTCGTTTTACCGTTAGTGCCCGTAACTCCGATAACTTTTAGTTTTCTTGAAGGAAAGCCGTATAAACAAGCTCCCAAAAACGCCAAACACCAATGGTACCAGCCAAGTAAAAAAGAAGGAATAAATTTTTTGATTAATTGCTTCATGTGGGTTATTATAGCATAGCAATGTTTCAACTTGTCTCAAAATTCGAGCCGACCGGAGATCAGCCACAGGCGATTGAAAAATTGGTAAAAAACCTGAAAAACGGCGTAAAAAATCAGGTGCTTTTGGGCGTGACGGGGTCCGGCAAAACCTTCACTATGGCCAAAGTGATTGAAAAAACGCAGAAACCAACTCTAATCATTTCTCACAACAAGACTTTGGCCGCCCAGCTTTATCAGGAGTTCCAAGAGTTTTTTCCGGAAAATGCCGTCCATTATTTTGTTTCATATTACGATTACTACCAACCCGAAGCCTACATCCCCCAAACCGACACTTATATTGAAAAAGATGCCAAGATCAATCAAGAAATTGACAGACTCCGGCATGCCGCCACTCAAGACCTTTTAAGTAGAAACGATATAATTATTGTAGCTTCGGTTTCCTGTATTTATAATATCGGCTCGCCCCGAAACTATCAGCAAGTTGCGTTAACGCTTGAGCGAGGCCAAAAAATCACAAGAAGAGATTTAATTGCCCAATTAACCGCGCTACAATATCAAAGAAACGATTTTGATTTCGAGCCGGGTTCTTTCAGGATAAGAGGCGACACCATCGAAATTTCTCTCATCACCGGCAAAGAGGTTGTGAAAATCGAAATCGTTAATGATCGGGTAAACGAAATAACTAAAATTGGTCAATTGATCAATTGTCCAATTGTAAAATTGCGTCTTTTTCCAGCGCAATTTTGGGTAACTCCTCAAGAAAAAATCGATATCGCTCTTGAAAATATAGAATTGGAACTACAAAAACGATTAAAAGAATTAAAGAAGCGGGGAAAACTGCTCGAAGCCCAAAGGCTGGAACAGCGAACTAATTACGACATGGAGATGCTAAAAGAGACCGGCTATTGTTACGGCGTTGAAAACTACTCAAGCCATTTAGAGTTCAGGAAACCGAAAGAGCCGCCGTTCGCTCTGTTAAACTACTACCCGAAAGACTTTTTAACTATTATTGATGAATCGCACATGACAGTACCCCAGCTTCACGCCATGTACAACACCGACCGATCAAGGAAAGAGGCTTTGATCGAATACGGCTTCAGACTGCCTTCGGCTTTAGACAATAGACCGCTGAAATTTGAAGAATTTGAGAAAATGGTGGGCCAGACCGTTTTTGTCTCGGCCACTCCGGGCCCCTACGAAATTCAGAACACCTTTCGACAAGCTCAGGGTAAACCGAAATATATTGTCGAACAGCTCATCAGGCCAACCGGGCTTTTAGAGCCGTCCATCGAAATTCGCCAGACAAAAAACCAAGTAAAAGATTTAATCGAAGAAATTAAAAAAAGAGTTGCCAAAAACCAAAGAATTCTCGTTTGCACTTTAACCAAAAGGTTAGCCGAAGCTCTGACCGACTATTTAATTGAAGCGAAAATCAAAACACAGTACCTGCACTCGGAGATTAAAACCTTGGAGAGACCGAATATTTTACAGGATTTAAGAAAGGGAAAATATGACGTCCTGGTTGGAATCAATCTTTTAAGAGAGGGACTGGACTTACCCGAGGTGGCGCTGGTGGCGATTCTCGACGCCGATAAGGAAGGATTTTTAAGGAACGAGACCACCTTGATCCAAACGATGGGACGGGCGGCCAGGCATGTCGAGGGGCGCGTGATTATGTACGCTGACAAAAAAACTTCTTCGATTAAAAGAGCAATGGCCGAAATCATGCGCCGAAGAAAAATCCAAGAAAGATACAATAAGGAACACGGGATTACTCCGCAGCAAATTATCAAAGCAATTAAAGACTGGCCATTTCTATCGAAACTATCGAAAAGGGGGGAGATTTCGGCCGAATTTTGGCTCATCCATGATAAAAATCTGATTGAAAAAGAGATGAAGATCGCCGCCAAAAATCTGAACTTCGAAAGAGCAGTCGAGTTAAGGGATTTGCTAAAAAGCCTAAAAAGTGATAAGGGTAAGATATATGCCAATTAAGAATGCTGCGAAAAAGGCGTTGCGCCAAAGCATCAAGCGCCAAAAAATCAACAAGTCTTATGAGCATAAAATAAAAAGCCTCATCAAAGAGGCGAGAATTTTGGTTGCTCAAAAAAAAGCGAAAGAAGCCAAAGACCTTTTGCCCGATATTTATCAGATTCTGGATAAAGCCGCTAAGGTCGGCACAATCAAAAAAAATAACGCTTCCCGAAGAAAATCGCGAGTTACTAAGTTCATCAGCAAAGCATTGTAATTACAACTCGGCGATCAAAAGATCCAGCGCTGCTTGCGGATCAAGTTTTCCTGTTTTGATACTGTAATCTATCTGAAAAATCTTCTGGTAGATTTTTTTTAATTCGTCGTAGGTGAATTTTCTGGCTTGCTCTGAACTCTTTCTCGCTAAAAACGGCTTTAATCCGGAAGAAGACAACGGCTCGCCGCGTTCGGCCAGGTCTTTTACGCCCAAGATGTTTCTGAACTGAAAATTAATCATTGATAATAAGTAAAGAGGGCTATCCCCTTTTTCTAAATGCTTATGCAATAAATTTAACGCCTGTTTTTTATTTTTGAGAGAGATGGCGTCGATTGTTTTAAAAATATCGGTCTCGAGTTTAGGCTTAACAAACAACCTAACGTCCTTTGTCTCGATTTCTTTACCTCTCTTATAAGCAACTAATTTTTGAACATCATTGGCAAGCTGCCAGAGATCGTTGCCGGCAAAGTTAACCATTGTTTCTAAGGCCATGGGATCAATTCTTGTTTTGTTTTTAGTAAATTCATCTTTCAACCAATTTTTAATCTTAAGTCCGGTGAGCAACTCAAATTCCTGAGACTGCGCGTGTTTTTTAAAAAAAGTAAAAAGTCTATCGTGGGCGAATTCTCCTTTTTCTTCATAAAACAGAATGACGTTATCTGAATCAACAAACCATTCGGCATCTTTCAGGAAACCGTCCTTGAATTCTTGGTTGGAAAAAACGTCTGTTAAGATTAAAAGCTTTTTTTCTTTAAACATCGAAACGGTTTGGAGTTCGCTTTTAAAATCTTGAAAGTCTACAATGTTCCCGTCGAAGTATTTCAAGTTCAATCCGCTTTGATGGATTTCTTTGTAGTGGGCCACGATCTCTTCAAGTTTCCGGCGCGACCGGTATGTGTCTTCTCCGTAAAGGAAAATTATCATCTTTATTACGTTAGGAGGTCGGACCTCCCCCAAAATTACGGGGGAGGTCCGACCTCTCGATATTCACCGTTGACACTTCGGACAGAAGTGAGCGCTTCTCCCACCTATTTTAATTCTCTTGATTACGCCCGAGCAACGCGGACATTTTTGCCCCTCTTTGCGATATACTTTAAGGTATTTTAAATAGTCTCCCTTTTTGCCCAAAGCGTCAATATAGTCTCTTTCCGAAGTTCCACGATTTTTAATTGCCAACTTTAGTATTCTTCCGATATTTGACCAAATCGCCCCGATTTCTTCGGGCTTCAAGGTTTTGATGCTTCGTACGGGCTGAACCTTAGCGGTGAATAAAATCTCGTCCGAATAAATATTGCCGATGCCAGCAATGACTTTTTGGTCCATCAGCAGCGGCTTAATTTTAGCATTGGGGCTCTTTTTAAGAACCTCTTTAAAGGTTTTTAAGTCTACTTCCAAAGCTTCCGGCCCAAATGTCTTTTCAATATCCTTACTACTTTTAACATATTTCCACCAGCCGAATTTACGAATATCGTTAAAAACTAATCTTGAACCGTCATCAAATTTGAAAATATGACGGGTATGTTTAGAGGACTCACCATTAAAGATCAACTGGCCGGTCAGTTTTAGGTGAAAAATTAAACTGGAGCCGTCGCTGAAATCGATTATCAAAATCTTGGCGCGGCGGCGCACATCAACAATCTTTTTGCCTGCCTCGCCGGCAGGCGGGCCGTCTAGTTTTTTACCAACGATTTTCTCGCGCAGCTGCCGCCTAATTGTTTCAACTTCGGGTAACTCTGGCATAATATCTCTTTATCTTAACAAAAAACTACCAGCTATGGAAGATTAGAATCGCTGATAATTTATTAAAGGAAAAAGCGGCTGAATTTTTTGTTTTACAACAATTGATTCAGCCGCTATTGTGCTCCGATCTTTAGATTAGGGACGCTGGATACGTGTCCACCTCCACTCTGGTCGAAGCCATCGGAGCAAATCGCGAATATCATTCATTGTTACACGCTCAATATCTTTCCCGTACTCTGCGAGTGAGATTATTCGTTGGTAATCAGCGAGGTCGTCTAACGCACCATCACAGACTTTCTTCCCTGTCGAATCAAACATGAAATTATTTGCTAAAATATGCCGCTTGACTTGCTCGAATAAATCTTCTCGATCTTCCATAAAAGCAATGCAAACCTCGACGACTTCCTCGATTTCATCTATCGCTTTAAGTGCAAATGAGCCACAGTTAATCGAAAATTCATGGAAGTGCCGATAGTTTAGCCATGAACTGTCTATAGAATAAGTCCAAGCGCGGCGCTCCCTCACCTCTTCGTTAAGTACCTCGTCAAACATTCTGCTTAGGATTTGGACTGCGCGAGTGTTAACATTACCCGGGATCCTTGTGACGCTTCGGTATGAACCGACCTCAATGGGAGTTGTTACTATTACATGTTTTGATAGCTCGAAGACGTAACGAGTTTCAAATGGTGGAACAAGATCAATTACGGGGTTCGGAATAGGCGTCCTCATTCCTTTCTTACTTATCGCAAAAGGACTTTCAGAAAGAAGCTCGGTTAATTCCGAAAGTGTCATACCACCGACACCGACGATACTCATGTTTGCTGGAGTATAATGTTTGTCATAGTGCGATTGCAAATCACCTTGCGTGATTCGCCCAACCGACTCTGGAGCACCGAAAGGACTAACAAATCTTTCAAGCCAATAGCCAGCGTAAAGTGCTTTTTGTTCCCGCATATCCAGGTCGAATCTGAATTTTACAGTATAGCGACGGCGAAATTCGTTAATGACTATTTGCCGCTCCCGCTCAATGAGTTTTTCAATCTTAGCTGAAAGTAACATGTGACCAAATATTGAGAGAGCTTCGGTAAGGATAATCTTATCGGTTGGCACGAAAAAACGGTAGTACGTTTGTGGATACCCGGTAGAGCCGAAGTTGACTATGCCTCCACAGTCTTCAAGAAAGGCACTTATATCTTTTGAGGAGATACTCGTGTTTTTTGAGACTAGGTGCTCGACAAAGTGTGACAATCCTTCAAGTCCAATTGGATCGTGCTCAGCTCCACTATGAATTAGGAAGCCCATAGCTTCCCATGGACGCCCTGACCAGTGAGCCGAGTACACCGTCAATCCGTTCGGCAGTGTCGCCGACTGAAACTCAGCATATGGATCCCACATAGAAAACCTCCTTTTTAATGTGCTAAATTTTATCTATTTTCTGACGAAATTATAGCATATAAAATAGACGCTTGTCAAGCCCAACAGAAACCGCACACTAAAAAATGTTGGAGGCCCGGCCTCCAACATTTCACCTCCAACATTTCAGCCTAATTGTTTCCACCTCTGGGAGTTCTGGCATAATAATATCTATTTATCTTATCGTTTTAAACAATTTTCTCATCTTCTTTGCGCCAAGCGGGATCGACGATACAAAGAAATATAAGATCTTGATGGCCCGTGTTTTTAATTTTTTGAGCAGAATTCGGAGGGATGTAAACAACCTGCCCACTACCTACTTTTTTAGACTCGTTATCAATATACATCACTCCTTCACCCTGAAGAACATAATAAACCTCCGATGTTTTCATTTTATGTAAAAGACTCATCTCTCCGCTTTTCACGGTAGCGTAAGCTAGGCTGTATCCTATTTTTAGGTTATCTTTAATCGGATGAAGCACCTCTCTTAAGGTTGATTTATCTCCAGCGACTAATTCCTTACAGTCTTTTATCTTTTTTATAAACATATTTTTACAAAAATTAATTAAGGTAAACGAGGAATTAAACTGTGAAAGCCGAAGGATTCCATAGATTGGGTGGCTTTTGCTTTGTCGTAATTATTCCAGCTGCAATCCTGTAAATTAAAATCCATCGGCACGTCTTGATCAATTGTAGCTAAATCCTTACTCATGAGCGCGTCTTCTTTAGATTTGACCAAAAGCTCTTTAGTTTTGGGCTTAATCTCATCCAATTTTTGGTAAATATTTTCAAGGGTGCCAAATCTTTGTAAAAGGTCGGTAGCCGTCTTTTCGCCTACCCCCTTCACCCCGGGGATATTGTCGGTCGGATCGCCCCGCAAAGCGCGATAGTCGATCAGTTGTTTTGGTTTTAAGCCTTGATATTTTTCCATGACTAAAGCTGTGTCGTACAAAACCGTGTCTTTGACGCCCTTTCTAAGCGTATAAACCTTGGTCTTGTCGTCGATAAGCTGAAGATTATCCGAGTCGCCGCTGATAATAATAGTTTCTGTAGGAGAAAGCTTGGCGATCGTACCGATCAGGTCGTCGC
>MHMD01000002.1:28325-28455 GCA_001819295.1 Candidatus Nealsonbacteria bacterium RIFCSPHIGHO2_02_FULL_43_13
CCCCTCTTTTTCGTAAACAGGCACGCCGAAGTTTTTTAAAACATCTTTTACCATCGGAATTTGTAAATAAAGCTCGGGGGGCGCTTTCGGCCGCTGGGCCTTGTACTGAATGTATTTTTCGTGCCTAAAG
>MHMD01000003.1 GCA_001819295.1 Candidatus Nealsonbacteria bacterium RIFCSPHIGHO2_02_FULL_43_13
AGAGACTTGGACCATTGGCCGGCTCGAATGGTTTTGATGGTATATTCCTTGTGCGGGAAAAGGTCTAAAAAATAATGGCTTAATAGCACAAAAATAAGTCCTAAGATTGGGTTTGGGGTTAAGGTTACGATGGCTACGCCGGCTAAAATGTGGGGGGTTAAAAGCACAGGTTAAATATGATAAGATAAAATCAGTTAAATTATACCATGAAGAATAAGTTTTATATAACAACGAGCATCGCTTATACGAACGCTCCGCCCCACATTGGATTTGCTTTAGAGTTGGTTCAGGCGGATGTTCTCGCGCGTTACCGCAGAATTGCGGGTGATGACGTTTTTTTTCTCACCGGCACCGATGAGCACGGCGCAAAAATAGTCAGAGCGGCTAAAAATGCGGGCAAAACTCCCGAGGAATTTACCGAAGAAGTTTCTAAAAAATTCAAAAAATTAACGGAGGCGCTCAATTTATCAAACGATGATTTTATCAGAACGACTGATCAAAAAAAACATTGGCCCAGTGTCATAAAGGTTTGGCTGAAACTAAAAGAGAACGGCGATATTTATAAAAAAGAATATGAGGGCCTCTATTGCGTGGGTTGCGAGGCATTTATTAAGGAAAAAGATTTAGTTAACGGATTATGCCCGCTTCATCAGCAAAAACCGGAAATTATTAAAGAAGAAAACTATTTTTTCAGGCTTTCCAAATACGCCGATATTGTGAAAGAAAAAATAGTGAGCGGCGAAATCAAAATTGTTCCCGATGTCAGAAAAAACGAAATTATAAGTTTTATCAATCAAGGCCTTGAGGATGTCAGCTGTTCCAGGTCAAAAGAAAATTTAAAATGGGGGATACCTGTTCCCGAAGATGATTCCCAGATAATTTATATCTGGTTTGAGGCTTTAATAAATTATCTTTATCCTAAAAAATACTGGCCAGCTGACGTTCATTGCGTCGGCAAAGACATTTTCCGCTTTCATGCCTTATGGTGGCCGGCGATGCTCCTTTCTTTGGGGTTGCCGCTGCCCAAGGTCATTTTTGTTCACGGTTATATCGCCTCCGGCGGGCAGAAGATGTCGAAAAGCCTAGGTAATGTAGTTGATCCGTTTGAGTTGGTGAAAAAATACGGCGCAGACGCCGTGCGTTATTTCCTCTTGCGAGAAATTTCCCCGACCGAAGACGGCGACTATACCGAAGATAAATTTATCGAAAGATACAATGGCGACTTGGCAAGCGGGCTAGGGAATTTAGTTGCGAGGGTTATGAGGCCAGCAGAAACGTTTAACATTTCCAAAACTAAAAACGAAAAAGAACTTGAGATAAAAACTACTCACGATACGCCGTTGTTTAATACGTTGGAAAGTGCGAAAATGCATTATAAAAAGGCGATAGAAGAGTTTAAATTTAATGAAGCACTATTTGTGACATGGGAATTAATTAGTTTCTGCGATTTTTATATTAATCAAGAACGGCCATGGGAAGGAAAGAATAATAAAGTTATTAGCGACTTATTATTTTTAATTGAAGAAATAGCTAATATGTTAAAGCCGTTTTTGCCGGAAACTTCGGAGAAAATTCTTAAACAATTAAAGAATAAGAAAAGCGAACCGCTGTTTCCGCGTTTCAAATAATTATGATTTCTACTGTTCAAATTTTTTGGATTTTATTCTCAGTTTTTATTTTAGGAGCTGTTATTTTCGATCTTTATATACAAGGTAGAAGAAAAAAAGAAATGTCGTCAAAAGAAGCGGGATTTTGGACTTTGGGGTGGATTGGGCTAGCCCTTTTTTTTAATTTGCTGATTTATTTTTTCTTAGGGCACGAGAAAGCCTTTGAATTTTTTACCGCTTATCTGTTGGAAAAATCGTTGAGCTTGGATAACCTCTTTGTTTTTTTGGTTATTTTTTCCTATTTTAACCTTCCCATTGTTTCTCAGCAGAAGGTTCTAAAACTCGGGATTCTCGGCGCTTTTTTGATGAGGGCTCTTTTTATTTTTGGAGGTATCTGGCTTTTGCAAAAATTCGACTTCCTTTTTTATATTTTCGGAGCATTTCTGATTTTTACTGCATTTAAGTTGCTTGTTCAAAAAGGTGAAAAAATAGATCCCCAGAAAAACCTGTTTTTAAAAATTGTTAAAAAACTCATTCCCGTAGAAGAAAATTGCAAAGAAGATAAATTTTTTATTAGAAGGGGAAAAACTATATGTCTTACCCCTCTTTTTCTGGCTCTTATTTTGATAGAAAGCGCTGATTTGGTTTTTGCTCTGGATTCGGTACCTGCGGTTTTAGCCATAACGCAAGATCCTTTTCTGGCTTATACTTCAAACGCTTTCGCTATCCTCGGGTTGAGAGCTCTTTATTTCTTTTTAGTGACTCTTTTGCCAAAGTTCTTCTATCTGGAGAAAGCCATAATAACCCTATTGGCCTTTGTCGGTTTTAAGATGATTTTTAACCAGATCTATCATATTCCGCTAGCTTTTTCCCTAGTTTTTATTTTAACGGTTTTAGCAATCTCAATTTTGCTTTCGTGGTTGAAATTAAGAAAAAATAAAAATGCTCATTGATACCCACGCGCACTTAAACTTTAACGCCTACAAAGAAGATAGTTTTGAGGTTCTCCGCCGCTCTTTAGATAACGGCGTTTGGATGATTAATGTCGGCTCGCAGTATTCTACAAGTAAAAGGGCGGTAGAGATGGCTGAAAAATACGAAAACGGTGTCTACGCGGCTATAGGCCTCCATCCGATTCATCTTGAAACGGAAGTTTTTGATTATGAAAAATATAAGGAATTAGCTAAATCAAAGAAGGTGGTGGCAATCGGCGAAATCGGCTTAGATTACAAGCCGGAGTATGCTTCATCCGAAGAAAAGCAGAAAACCGTTCTCTCCCAACAATTAAAACTGGCTGAGGCATTAAGTTTGCCGGTTATCTTCCACTGTCGCATGTCCCACGACGATTTAATCAAGATACTGTCCGAGAACGGTTCTCGTACCGGGGGAGTCATCCATTGTTTTACTGGCGCCTGGAAACAAGCCGAAAAATATTTAGGAATGGGGTTATACCTTGGCTTTAACGGGATTATTTTTAAATTAAATCTAGACGAAATAATCGAAAAAACGCCGCTGGACAGAGTTTTACTTGAAACAGATTGTCCGTATCTAACTCCAAAACCGATGGAAGGGCGCAACGAACCTTCGTATGTAAAGTATGTCGCTGAAAAAATTGCCAAAGTAAAAGGATTGGGCTATGAAGAAGTAGTTGAGATTACTACTAAAAATGCCCAAAAACTCTTCAGAATCCCTGCCTCGCCGGCAGGCAGGTGACACAAAAAATAAGCAAAAATCGGCTTGGGAAAGCCGGTTTTTGTTTTATAAATAAGGTTTGACAAATTTAGACAATCCTGTAGTTTTGGTAGTAAGGAAGCCAGAACCTTACAAATTAAATAATAAGGAGGTGAAGGAAATGATCGAAAGATACACTTTACAGAAAATGGGAAGTTTGTGGACGGATCTTCATAAAAAGGAAATGTGGTTTAGGGTTGAATTAGCAGCACTACGAGCGAAAGAACAACGCGGCGATGCGCTGAGGGGAGTTTACGAATCTGCAAAATCAATAATCATAACTCAAGAAATCCTCAAACGAGCTGATGAGATCGAAAAAGAGAACGATCACGATCTTATTGCCTTTGTCCTGGCCGTAACCGAATTGCTGGATGAATCGGCAAAAAGGCACTTTCATTCCGGGCTTACGTCTTTCGATATCGAAGATACCGCTTTATCCCTAATTTTAGTGGATTGTTTAGAACTGATAACTGAGAAAATGGAACACTTAAGACAGGTTCTTCTTAAAAGAGCCGAAGAGCATCGCGATAGCCTGCAGATCGGACGGACGCATTTCATACACGCCGAACCCATTACCTTCGGTTTCAAGCTGTTGGGGTGGGTTGAAGTGATCGAGTGGCATTTGGAAAGGATAAAAAGTCTTCGGGCAGAAATCGGGGTTGGTAAATTCTCCGGAGCAGTTGGCACCTATGTCCTTGATCCAGAAATCGAAGAATTAGCCTGCGGCTATCTCGGGTTGAGGCCAGCGAAAATCTCCACCCAGATTCTAAGCCGCGATTTGCTTGCCCATTATTCTGCTACATTGGTGGGCATTGCTAATTCGCTCGACCGATTTGCAACCGAAATCAGACACTTGGCCGCCACTGATATTGGCGAAGTGGCAGAATTTAAAAAGCCCGGATCTAAAGGATCGTCGGCAATGCCCGGAAAGAGTATGCTGCGCAACCCCATAAAGAGCGAAAACGTTTGCGGGCTGGCCAGAGTGTTGCGAGGCTATCTTATTCCGGCGTTTGAATGCGAAATTGTCTGGGGCGAGCGTACTCTCGAAAACTCATCAGCTGAACGGATTTACCTACCCGATCTGAACATCGTTCTGGATTTTATGCTTCAGCGTTTTGCCGATACTATGGAAAAACTCGAGGTGTTCCCAAAACAAATGGAACAAAACCTCTGGCGGACCGGTGGTATCGTTTTCGCGCAACGAATCATGATGAAGCTTACGGAAAAAGGCATGGCTCGAGATAAAGCATATGATCTTCTTGAAAAACTTGCTTTGTCGGTTGATCGCGGAACATTCAGAACGGGCAAGGGTGAGTCGTTTAGCGATCTTGTCTACCAAAACGAAACAATCAATGGTTTGCTTGTGACTCAGGAGATAGGCGAATGTTTCGATCCTAAATTGACATTACGGCACATTGATTACGTCTTCGGAAAATTCGGATTACCAAGAAAGGAGTAGCTAAGATGAATTCCCGAATGCTATGGATGCTATGTCGGCGATATCCAGAATGCCGGCAGGGGAGACATAACAAGCAATACCGTAAAAGAAAGAGTGGCGGCTTATATTAAAAAGCGAGCCGGCGACTCTGACGACAAGCTTGAAGAAAAACAACAGGGAGGAGAGACATAAAATGGCTAAAGACAATAAGGATGGGAAATGTTTTCTCGGACTCGACGAAGGTTGGCTTTATCGAGGAAAGGTAAGGGATACCTACGACTTCGAAAAGCCCTACGGGGGATATTTATTGGTAGTTGCTACTGACCGGATATCAGCGTTTGATGCGGTTCTTCCCAATGGCGTGCCAGACAAGGGTTTTGTGCTGAACAAACTTTCCGCCCGGTGGTTTGAATTAACGGAACATATCGTGCCGAACCACCTGGTCAAAGTGGTCGATGATGCGAAAGCTTTGCCGCGACCGTTTCCCGTGGTTTTTAATCACCGTTCGATGGTTGTCCGCAAAGCGGAAAGGATTCCCATTGAGTGCATAGCCCGCGGTTATATATCGGGCTCTGCCTGGGCAGAATATCAGAAGACCGGAACCGTTGCCGGTTTGCCCATGCCTAAAGGACTAAAGGAAAGCGACAAACTTCCTGAAGTTCTTTTCACGCCCACGACCAAGGCAGATAAGGGCCATGACGAGCCGATCACTCTCAAACAAATGGAAAGTATGATAGGCCGGGATTTGACTAGGGAGATCATGGACAAGACCTTGAAAGTCTATTCTTGGGCTGACGAATTTGCGAGATACCGGGATATCATTATCGCCGATACCAAAATGGAATTCGGGATGATAGACGGCAAGCTTTCTTTAATAGACGAACTGCTGACCCCTGACTCCAGCCGTTTCTGGGATGCGGAGATGTACAATCCGGGCGGGTCTCAGCCGAGCTACGACAAACAGCCAGTCCGGGATTGGTTGTCAGTCAGTGGCTGGAACAAGCAGCCACCGGCGCCAGAATTACCGCCGGAAGTCGTCAGGGCTACAACGCAAAGATACCGCGAAGCGTACCAAAAATTGACCGGCAGCAAGATTGGATAAGTAAAATAAGGATCATTAAGAAAATGGGCTAGCCAATAACTAGCCCATTTTTAATTGGAAAAGCTGGTTTTTTATGTTAAATTAAAGAATATGGAGTCGTATAATCCTCAAGAAATTGAGAAAAAGTGGCAGCAATACTGGGAGGAAAAAAAGTTTTTCCAGGCGGAAGATTTTTCCCTGCCCCGCCGGCAGGCGGGTAAGGACCAGAAACAATATCTTTTACTTGAGTTTCCCTACCCCTCGGGCGACGGTCTTCATGTCGGGCATTGCCGCAGCTATTCTGCTTTAGACGCGATAGTCCGGCAAAAGAGAATGGCCGGAGCCAATGTTTTGTTTCCGATTGGCTGGGACGCTTTTGGCCTACCAACAGAAAATTACGCAATTAAGCACGGCGTCCACCCCAGCGTTGCCACGGAGAAAAATATCGCCAATTTTAAGCGCCAGCTAAAAAGCTTGGGGCTATCTTTTGATTGGTCGCGTGAAATCAACACGGCCGACCCCAAATATTACAAATGGACCCAGTGGATTTTTCTCAAGCTTTTCGAAAAAGGCTTGGCCTACCAGGCCGAAATACCCATTAATTGGTGCCCTGCGTGTAAAATAGGGCTGGCTAATGAAGAAGTGGTGGCCGGCAATTGCGAACGCTGCGGCGCTCCGGTGCAGAGGAAAATCCAGAAACAATGGATGTTGAAAATCACCGCTTATGCCGACAGATTAATTGACGATTTAGAGAAACTGGATTTTCCCGAGAGAGTTAAGTCCCAGCAGATCAATTGGATCGGCAAAAGTTTTGGCGCAGAGGTTAATTTTCCAATTACCGATTCCCAATCATCAATTAGCGTATTTACGACGAGGATAGATACTCTTTTTGGAGTTACGGCGGTGGTTTTAGCTCCGGAGCATCCTTTGGCCGAAAAATTAGTTACCGGAGAAAATAAAGAAAAAGTAAAAAGCTATATTGCAGAAGCGAAAAAGAAAAGCGATTTTGAAAGGGAAAAATTGGAAAAAGGCTCGAAGAGCGGCGTTTTTACCGGCAGTTTCTGCAAGCATCCGCTGACCGGCGAAGAAATACCGATTTGGATCGGCGATTACGTTATCTCGGCTTATGGCGGGGGAGCTGTGATGATGGTGCCGGCTCACGATAAAAGAGATTATGATTTTGCCAAGAAATATGGATTGAGTATTAAGGAGGTTGTTTCGGGTGGAGATATTTCCAAAAACGCTTTTGTTGATTATGGCGTTTTAATTAATTCCGAAAAGTTTAATGGTTTAAAATCAGAAGAAGCGATTGAAAAAATTACTAAGGAATTAGAGAAAAAGAAACTCGGGAAGAAAACGATCCAATACAAATTGCGCGATTGGGTTTTCTCGCGCCAGCATTATTGGGGCGAGCCGATGCCGCTCATTCATTGCGAAAAATGCGGCATTGTCCCTGTGCCTGAAAAAGATTTGCCGGTGGAGTTGCCTTATATCGAAAAATACCAGCCAACCGGGACGAGCGAATCTCCTTTGTCGGCGATTAGCGATTGGGTTAATATTAAATGTCCTAAATGCGTGGGTCCTGCCAAAAGAGAAACAGATACTATGCCCAATTGGGCCGGTTCTAATTGGTATTTTATGCGTTATTGCGATCCGAACAATAATAAAGAATTAGCGGATTCCAAGAAATTAAAATACTGGTTGCCCGTGGATTGGTATAACGGCGGCATGGAGCACACTACTTTACATCTTCTATATTCACGCTTTATTTATAAATTTCTTTTTGACATTGGGGTGGCCCCGCAAAAAGAGCCATATCAAAAAAGAACTTCCCACGGCATAGTTTTGGCTGCAGATGGCCGAAAAATGTCCAAATCATTCGGGAACATTGTCAATCCCGATGACATTGTCAAAAAATACGGGGCCGATACTTTAAGGATTTATGAGATGTTTATGGGGCCATTTGATCAGGCGATTGCCTGGAGCGAAGACGGGGTGAGAGGAGTATCGCGTTTTTTGGAAAAAGTTTGGAAAAAATCTTTGGTTTGTGCCGAAAATAAGACGAGCGGCCAAGATGTTTTAAGGGCTTTGCATAAATTGAATAAAAAAATCAACGAAGAATTGGATTTAATGAAATTCAACACGATTATCGCCGGTTTTATGGAATTCACCAATTTTGTCCAAAGTCACCAAGAGGGCGTCGGCAAGGATACGATCGAAAAGATGCTTGTTTTGCTTTCGCCATTCGCTCCTCACATCACCGAAGAGCTCTGGCAGAAATTAGGTCATCGAGAGAGCATCTTTATGGAGAAATGGCCGGAATTTTCGGAGAAAATGCTCAAAAAAGACACCATCACTTTAATTATCCAAATCAACGGCAGGGTTAGGGACATAATCGAGGTTAAAGCAGGCATTTCCGAAAGAGAGGCTAAAGAGTTGACATTAACTCGAGAAAGGGTTAAAAAATATCTATCTGACAAAGAAGTAAAAAAGGTGATTTTCGTGGCTGAAAAATTAATTAATATCGTTATTTAAATGTGCGGCATTGTCGGCTATATCGCCAGAAAACAAAACCCAAATTCTCTAAAGCTGGGCATTGAGGCTCTGAAAAGATTAGAATACCGCGGATATGACTCCGCCGGTTTTGCTTTTTGGGATGAAAGCAAAAAAGATATTTTTTGCCAAAAAGCGGCGGGCCGCATTACGGCCTTGGAGGAAAAGGCAAACATAGCTGTAAATGCCGTGGCGTTATCGGCTAACCCTCTTATTTTACACACGCGCTGGGCGACGCACGGCGGAGTTTCAGAATCCAACGCCCATCCTCATTGTGATTGTCAAAACAATATTTATTTGGTTCACAACGGCATTGTCGAAAACTATAAAGAATTAAAGGAAGTGCTTCAGGGGGAGGGCCATCAGTTTCGTTCTGAAACCGATACCGAAGTCATTGCTCACTTAGTGGAAAAGTTTTTTCAGGGCAATCTTGAAGAGGCGGTGCGCAAGGCCCTGCCCCTTATCAAGGGCAGCTACGGGATTGCGGTCATCGCTAAAAATGATCCGCAGAAACTTGTCGCCGCTCGGCTTTCCAGCCCCTTGCTTTTGGGCCTGGGAGAAAACGAATATTTTGTCGCCTCCGATCCGTCGGCCATTATTGCCCATACCAATAAGGTTATTTATCTTGACGACAACGAGATTGTCACCATTACCCCCGATAATTTTTCTATTCTTAAAGAAAAGAAGCCGGAGGAGATTGAATGGAAATTAGAGGACGCTCAAAAAGGCGGCTATCCTCATTTTATGTTGAAAGAAATCATGGAGGAACCAGAGGCCATTGAGAATTCCATGAAGGGCAGATTATTAACAGAAGATGGCACGGCGAGACTGGGCGGTCTTCAGGACATTGTAACTCGTTTAAGAAGAGCGAAAAGAATGCTTTTTACCGCTTGCGGCACCGCTTTTTACGCGTCGTTAGTCGGCCGGTATATGTTTGAAGAATATGCGGGGATTCCGGTAGAGGCGGATGTCGCTTCGGAATTTCGTTATCGAAAACCGATCATTGATGAAAATACGGTTTTACTTTGCGTTTCGCAGTCTGGAGAAACGGCCGATACTTTGGCCGCTTTGAAAGAGATGAAGATGAAGGGCGTTTTGACAGTGGGCGTAGTTAATGTTGTGGGCAGTACTATCGCTCGGGAAACCGATGCGGGAGTTTATAATCATATTGGTCCGGAAATGGGAGTAGCCTCCACCAAAGCTTTTATTTCTCAATTGACCGTGATGGCTCTTTTGACGCTGTTATTGGGCCGCCAGCGAAATTTAAGTTTGGTTAAGGGCCAAAGAATTGCCCAAGATCTTCAGGCTCTGCCCGAAAAAGCCCGAATTATTTTGACTCAAGAAGCTAAGAAAATAAAAGAAATCGCAGAAAAATATTATCAGTACAATAATTTCATTTATCTCGGCAGAAAATACAATTATCCCATTGCCCTGGAAGGAGCGTTGAAATTAAAAGAAATAGCTTATCCGATTCACGCTGAAGGTTACGCCAGCGGTGAAATGAAACACGGGCCGATCGCTTTGGCTGACCAGAATTTTCCGTTTGTTTTTATCGCGCCCCAGGACAGTGTTTATGAAAAAGTCGTATCTAACATGGAAGAGGTAAAAGCGAGGAGAGCGCCGATTATCGCCATCGCTACCGAAGGCGATGAAAGAATTAAAACTATTGCCGACGACGTTATTTATATTCCTAAAACCAGCGAAATGCTGACGCCCATTTTATCTGTCATGCCCTTGCATTTATTCGCTTATCACATGGGTGTTTTGAGGGGCAATGACGTGGATAAGCCGAGGAACTTGGCCAAATCGGTTACCGTTGAGTAAAAATTATATGGAGAAAACAATTTTAATCGGCGGCGCGGCCGGCTTGGGGTCGACCGTGACCTCTCATCTTATCGGCAAAGTATTTTGCAGTTTGGGTTACTATGTTTTTAATTACAGGGATTATCCTTCTTTGATCAGGGGAGGGCATAATTTTAATATTCTTAAGGTTTCCTCGAATCCGGTTTATTCTCATGAATACCATTACGATTTTATTCTGGCTTTGGATCAAAAAACAATCGACATCCACCAAAAAGATTTAAAAAAAGGAGGTTTGATTTTCGGAACTAAAGAAACTGAGCCCATCGTTCAAAAATTACAGGGTCCCAAGATTTTAGCTAATGATGTTTTGGTCGGCCTGCTTTTTAAGCATTTTGGAGTGGCTTTGGATGTTATTTTGACCGCGACCGAAAAAGTATTCGACCAGAACGCTGATTTAATAAAAAAAGCCGTTGCAGAAGGCTACCGGTCGGGTTCTCAAAAAGAAAAGTTAAAAATATCTAAGCCCAAATATTTTATTTCCGGCACCGAAGCCATCGGCATCGGAGCCGTAGCCGCGGGACTCGATATTTATCTGGCTTACCCCATGACTCCGGCCAGCCCCCTGCTGCATTTTTTAGCCAAGAGACAACTGGAAAATAATATTTTAGTTTTCCAGCCGGAAAATGAAATTGCGGTTATTAACGCCGCCTTGGGCGCCTCTTTTGCCGGGGCTAAAGCCATGGTGGGGACTTCCGGCGGTGGCTTTGCTTTAATGGCGGAAGGCTTAAGTTTGGCGGCCATGACCGAACTTCCCTTGGTGGTTTATTTGGGCCAAAGGCCGGCTCCAGCCACGGGCCTAGCCACTCACACCGGCCAGGGCGATTTGAAATTTGCCTTAAACGCCGGCCACGGAGAGTTTTTAAGAGTGGTTTTGTCTCCCGGCGATGCTCAGGAGGCGATCATCAGAACCCAGGAAGCTTTTTATTTGTCCCATAAATACCGAGTGCCCGTGATTCTTTTATCGGATAAGCACTTGGCTGAAAGCAATTATACTTTCGATGAAATTAACAAAGCGTCTTTGGCAGCCGGTCGTTTTATTTTAGCAAATCCGCCTCAGGATTATCAGTCTTATGAGATAACGCCTAACGGCGTTTCTCCCAGAGTCGTTCCCGGTCAAGGGCCCATAGTCAGGGCCAACAGCTACGAGCATAACAATTACGGCCACACCATCGAAGATGGGGTTTGGGCAGTAAAAATGCAGGATAAAAGATTTAAAAAACTGGACTTTCTTAAAAAAGAGATTAACAAATTAAATCCCGCTTCTTTGTACGGCAAAGGAAGAAATTTATTAATCAGCTACGGCTCGACAAAGGGAGCGATCGTTGACGCTCTGCCGCAAATGAGAGGTTTCAGATTTTTACAGATTTCTTATTTAAAACCCTTGCCGGCAGAGATTATTTTAAAAGAAATCAAAAAATCTGGAAAGGTTATTTTAATAGAAAACGGAGTTAAGGGCTCTCTGGCCGACGTTATCAAAGAAGAAACTGGACTTGCGATTAAGCATAAAATATTAAAATACGACGGCCGGCCCTTTACCCCTGATTTTTTAATTGATAAGTTAAAAAAAATATGAAACCGGAAGAATTAGGAACTAAAGAGGAAAATACTTGGTGCCCCGGCTGTCCTAATTTCGGCATTTTAAACTCGGCTAAAGAGGCGCTTTCCGAATTGGCCAATGAAGAAAAATTAAGCGTTAAAAATATTGCACTGGTAACAGGTATTGGCTGCCATGGCAAGATTTACGATTATTTGGATTTAAACGGCTTTAACGGTCTTCACGGCAGAGTCTTGCCGGTTTGTCTGGGAATGAAATTGGGTAATCCTAATTTGACCGTTATCGGTTTTGGCGGAGACGGCGATACTTTTGACGAGGGAGTTTCTCATTTCGTTCACGCTTGCCGGTATAATGCGGACATCACCATGATGGTCCATACTAATCAGGTTTTTGCTTTGACCACCGGGCAGGCGAACGCCGTAACCGAAAAAGGCTTTGTTGACGGCTCCACCCCTTTGGGCCAGGGAGAAAACCCGATCAATTCCCTTGTTTTAGCCTTGGAAATGGGCGCCACTTTCGTAGCCAGAGGCTATGCCTTGCAGGGGCCTCATTTAAAAATACTCATGAAAAAAGCCATAGCGCACAAAGGTTTTTCTTTTATTGATATTCTTCAGCCTTGTATTGTTTATCATAAGCACGCGATGCCTTATTTGAATAAAAACGTTTATAAAATAGCTGAGACGCATAACATCAGTGATTTTAATCAGGCGTTAGCCAAAGCCAGAGAATGGGATTATTCTTATGAAAAAGACAGTCCTGTGCCCGTCGGCGTTTTTTACCAAACATCAAGGCCTATTTTTGAATCTCAATGGCCGCAGTTAAAAACTCCGTGGCACACCATTGACAAAAAGACAGCTTGGTCTAAAATTACCAGAGAGTTTTTATGAA
>MHMD01000004.1:150-292 GCA_001819295.1 Candidatus Nealsonbacteria bacterium RIFCSPHIGHO2_02_FULL_43_13
TATCAAAGAGCCGTTACTCCGGGCCAGTCCGTGGTTTTTTACAAAGGCGAGGAATTGCTCGGTGGCGGCATCAATCTCTTGACAAAATAAAATTAATGTGCCATAAATATTTTGTGGGCGAATAGAGAATGCGCTTTAACAA
>MHMD01000004.1:401-603 GCA_001819295.1 Candidatus Nealsonbacteria bacterium RIFCSPHIGHO2_02_FULL_43_13
GAGCCAGAAGTTTTGGAGTTAGACGCTTTTGGCTTGATGAAAATCCTAAAGTCTGGCGACAGTCTGTGGCTCATGATGGGCTCCACCAATGTCGTAGTGGCGTTCGGCGCGTTTCGAAGAGGGGTCGAGGTTCATCAAATTTCATATCTACGCGCCAGTTCCAAACTCAAAAAGCATAAGCTTACCGCCGACGACGTGTTCG
>MHMD01000004.1:874-11138 GCA_001819295.1 Candidatus Nealsonbacteria bacterium RIFCSPHIGHO2_02_FULL_43_13
TTTACTGGCGCGAGAAGCACAATTCGGTAACCAACTCGATAGCACTATGAAGAAGTCGAAGATGTTCAACCATATTTTCGGTTCGGTAGACGGCATCGGGCCAAAGCTTGCGGCGAGATTCATTGCAGCTATTGAAAGAATTGAACGATTCGAAAGACCGGAAGACCTCTCGAATTATGCCGGAATGCTGCCGCGTGGGGTAGAGGGGAAAATGCCCTCGAGAAGAAACTCCAAAGGCGCAACGCTTTCCCGCGACCCTGGCTTGAACACAGCGTGTTTTCTTTTTCAGGAACAAATGTTCAGATACGGCAGGAATACTGAACTTGGACAAATGCTGATTAAGCAGGTGCAGCGTAATTGCCCTTACGCAAAGGAGGAAAGAAGAAAGGATGCGGAACTCCGGAAGAAGTATTCGGGTGCCGTAAAAGAGGCGCGCATCGCGGTTACCCGCTATCTTCTGGAAAAAATCATCTGGCCCAGATGGAACGAATACATGGCGATGAAAACCGCATCAGCGCATCAATAGATTTCTAGAGCCCCTAATATATTGAGGGGTTAACGGACGAGGACTTTAAACGGAGGTGCTCTTTATGAGCTTTTCATAGCATTGTCCTCGTCCCTCTCTCAATGATCATTCAAGGTGATTATTGAGAGGGAACTTTTTTTTGGGGGGGTAAAGCTCTTGACAGATTTAATTTCGTATGCTATAATACAACATACAGAAAGAAGGAGGTTGATAATGCCATATTATGTCGTCAACTGCATCGTCTTCAAAAGGAAGGAAGACGCCATCGCCTACAAGGCAAAGTAGCGCCGGGAAAGGAGGTTGCCTCGCAACCTCCTCCTTCCAGAGATTCTAAAAAATTGGAATTTGCGGAAGGAAGAAAGTTCTTTTTAACATCTTCATCGCGGCGAAGTGGTTACAATGAAAATATATTCTTATATATCGATTAGACATTCGTGTTGATCAAATAGATTGTAGCCAGCTCGGCGCGATGGCAATCCCGACCACAAGAGCAACCGGGACTGCGGAACCCGATGTATTGCGAAGACGGTGAGTCGGAAATCTCCGCCAGCACAAGTAAAAGCCCGTGCTTTTCAAAAAGCCGGGCTTTTGTTATTATCTAACTAGTTATGACTTCGCAGCAATTAAGAAGCGAATTTTTGAATTTTTTTGAAAAAAAAGGGCATAAAATAGTGCCCTCGTTTTCGCTCTTGCCGACTGACCCGTCGGTGCTTTTTACGACCGCCGGCATGCAGCAGTTCAAGGAATATTTTTTAGGCAAAAAATCGCCTTACGGCGATAAGGTGGCTTCTTGCCAGAAATGCTTCAGAACTTCCGATATTGAAGAAGTGGGGGACGACGCTCATTTAACGTTTCTGGAAATGCTGGGCAATTTCAGCTTCGGTGGTTATTTCAAGGAAGAAGCGATAAAATTCGCCTACGAATTTTTAATTAACAATTTACAATTACCAATTTCCCAATTAACCGTGACGGTTTTCGGCGGAGATAACGAAGTTCCACGCGATGAGGAATCGGTGAAGATCTGGGAGAAACTTGGTTTTTCCGAGAAAAACGGCAATTTGCGTTTCTGCGGCCGGGCTGATAATTTTTGGGGTCCGACCGGCGAAGAGGGCCCTTGTGGCCCCACCACCGAAATCCATATCCGCGGTATCGAAGTTTGGAACCTGGTTTTTAACGAATATTTTCAGGATAAAAATAAAAAACTCACTCCCTTAAAACAAAAAGGCGTTGATACTGGCATGGGGCTCGAAAGATTGGCTATGACAGCTCAGGATAAGTCATCGGTTTTTGAAATCGACTTGTTCACGCCGTTGACTGGCATGATTAACAATCAGGACGAAAAAGCCAAAAGGATTATTGCTGATCATATTAAAGGCGCGGTTTTTTTGATTTCCGAAGGCATTTTGCCGTCTAACGTTGAACAAGGCTATGTTTTGAGAAGAATTTTGAGGCGAGCGATACAATACGGAAAATCAGTTGATTTGACTTCTTTGGCTAGAAAAGTGGTCGAAATCTATGAAGATATTTATCCCGAATTAAAATCGCGAGAAACCGATATTTTATCGGTGATTGAAAAAGAAAAAGAAAAATTCGGAGAAGCTTTAAAAATCGGAATTAATACAACCGCTTCGGAAATCGCTAAGGGAGATCTCGACGGAGAAACAGCTTTCCGTTTATATCAAAGTCATGGCTTTCCTTTAGAGCTTATCAAGGAGGAAGCAAAAAAAGCGGGGAGGGTGGTAGATGAGGAAGGTTTTTACGCCGCTCAAAAAAAACACCAAGAAGTTTCTCGGGCAGGGGCGGAAAAGAAATTCAAAGGGGGATTGGCCGACGATGGCGCAGAAGCCGTCAAATATCATACGGCCACTCACTTGTTGCTGGCCGCTTTACGTGAGGTTTTAGGACCCGAAATTTATCAGAAAGGCAGCAATATTACGGCCGAAAGGTTGAGATTCGATTTTAATTATCCTCAAAAAATGACCGATGGTCAGATTAAGGAAATCGAGACCCTTGTCAATCAAAAAATCAGAGAAGATCTTTTAGTGGAAATGAAGGAAATGTCCAAGGATAAGGCTTTAAAAATCGCCAAAGTTTCTTTTGATCCCGAAAAATACGGCGAAGTTGTTAAGGTTTATCAAATTGGCGATTTCAGCATTGAGCTTTGCGGCGGGCCGCATGTAGGCAGGACTTCCGAATTAGGGGTTTTTAAAATTATTAAAGAAGAATCGTCGAGCGCCGGCATCAGGCGCATCAGAGCCATCTCATTAGGACATGCGACGTCCAAATAGCGTTAGGACGTCGCATGTCCTAATGTGTCCTAATGATGTCTGGATAACGTAATTTAGTAGTATAATATATTAGATTAATCATATGCCAAGCAAAAGAGTTTTTGATATTATTCCGCCTAAAGATCGTAAAGAAATTGCGCCTTCGGCCAGGCCGCAAAAAAAGCCGATTTTTTCTGTGAAACCGGCGTTGCCCAGCAAGCCGGTTGTCAGGATAAACAAGAAAGCGCTTTGGTGGCCGGTTTTGACTATTTTGGCGCTCATTTGTTTAGTTGGCGCCAGCTATTTTTTAATTAAGCCTAAAGCTGAAATAGCGATTTGGCCCAAGAAAAGTCCGCTGATCGTTAAAACTCAAGTTCTCGTCGGAAAAGACATCGCCGGGGAAACGAAGACCCAAGAATGTTCTTCTTCTCGGGAATTCACGGCTACGGGCATAAAATCGCTTAGTACCAAAGCTTCGGGGACCATTCGGGTTTATAATGCCTATACTACTACGCCACAGACTCTGGTTGCTAATACTCGTTTTGTTTCCGATAACGGGAAACTTTTCAGAACTCCTCAAAAAATAATTATTCCGGGCGCTCATTACGAAGGCAGTAAATTAATTCCGGGAGAGTTGGATATAGTGGTGGAAGCCGGGGAAACAGGAGAGGAATATAATATCGGCCCCTCCACTTTTTCTCTCCCCGCCTTAGCGGGGACATCGCGTTACACCGCTTTTTATGCAAAATCTTCGAGCTCCATGGTTAATGGTTCGAAAAAACAGACCACCCAGGTAACCGAGGGAGATTTAGCTTCGGCCCGAGCCTCTTTAGTTGACATTGCTTCGGATAATTGTCGAAAGACATTGCAATCTTTGTTATCGCCGGAAGAATATATTATTAATGAAGAAGCGCTCCGGTCTGAAATTGTTGAAATAAATCCGTTCGCTAAGACGGGGCAGGAGGTTGATAAATTTACTTTCAATATTAAAGCTAAGGCTACCGCCCTGGTTTTCAAAAAAAGCGATTTGGAAGATTTTGCTAAAACTTATATTGCAAGTAAGGTGCCTGAAGGGAAGCAATTAGACAACGGCTCCGTCGCCATCAATTATTTGCCTAAAGATGTTGATTTGACTAAGGGCAAAATTGTTTTAAGTGTTGATATCTCCGCTGAAATTTATCAAACCATTGATGAAAATAGCATTAAAGAGGCGGCAAGGTCCCAGCGGCCGGAAGAAGTTACGGTATCTTTGAAGCGCTTTCCGGAGATTGATAAGTTTCAGCTGAGACTGTGGCCTTTTTGGGCGAATAAATCTCCTTTTGAGATCGAAGGCATCGCCGTCAAATTAAGGCTTGACTAATTAAATAGGGTTTGATATCATACATAATTGTCTCGTTAGTTTATCATGGCAAATAAAAATATCATCAGAAAAAGCGGTACTATTCTAGAGACGCTTCCCAGCACCCATTTTAAGGTGAAGCTCGACGAGGGTAAAGAAATTATGGCGCATTTGGCCGGCAAATTACGGATGTTCCGTATTAAAATATTGCCGGGGGATAGGGTCCAGGTGGAGCTGAGCCCTTATGACGAAACAAAAGGCAGAATAGTCTACCGCGGGAGATGACAAATCAATGAAAGTAAGACCATCGATCAAAACAATTTGCAATCATTGCAAAATAGTTCGACGCCAGGGAAAATTATACGTCATTTGCAAAAACCCCAAACATAAACAACGTCAGGGTTAACTTTTTTATTATGCCACGCATCGCGGGAATTAATATTCCGGAACAAAAACAAATCTTAATCGCTTTGACCTATATTTACGGGATAGGCCGTCCTTTGAGCGGCAAGATTTTAACTCAAGTAAAAATCAAGCCCGAAACAAGGGCTTCGGCTTTAACAGCCGCGGAAGTCGGCAAGCTGAAGGATTTGATTGAAAAGAATTACAAAATCGAAGGAGAATTAAGACGCGAGCAGATGGTAGGGATAAAAAGACTAAAAGATATCGGTTGCTGGCGGGGAATTCGCCACATTAAGGGGTTGCCGGTAAGGGGACAACAGACCAGGACCAATACGAGAACGGTTCGGCATAACGTCAGAAAAACCGTCGGTTCCGGTCGCAAGCCGGCAGCCGAGCCGACATAAATCCATGGGAAAAAAACACGTTATTCAAAAAACTGAAAAAGAATTGATTCAAGAGAACGAGAAGATGGAAGCTAGGGCCCAAAAAGAAGCGCCGCAAACAGCCCCCCTTTCGGGTCAAATTAAAGAGGGGAGAGTTTATATTGCTTCTTCTTACAACAATACGGTCCTCACCCTGACCGATGCCAAAGGAAACGTTTTGGCTTGGTCGTCAGCCGGATCCATCGGCTTTAAAGGAACCAAGAAATCTACTCCTTTTGCCGCTTCTAAGATAGCCGAAGGATTGACGCAAACTATCAAAAAAATCGGAATCCAGAAGATTAGCGTTTTTGTTAAAGGCGTCGGTTCTGGCAGAGAGTCGGCTATCAGATCTTTAGCCGGACGAGGTTTTGAGATCACCTCTATCGCTGACGTCACTCCGATTCCTCACAACGGTTGCCGACCGCCCAAAGCCCGCAGAGTTTAAAATTATGCAAACCAATACCTGTAAAATTTGTCGCCGAATGGGTACGAAGCTTTTTTTGAAAGGCGAACGATGTTCTTCGCCTAAATGCGCCGTGATTAGGAAGCCTTATCCGCCCGGACCTAAAAGAAAGGGGCGATTTAAACAATTGTCAGAATACGGCAAGGAATTGCAAGAGAAGCAAAAACTCAAAAATTGGTATAATTTAAGAGAGCGGCAATTTGCGAAATATGTTAAAGATATTTTAAAGAGAAGAAGCAAGGTTGAAGACGCTTCAGGTACTTTGATTCAGAAATTAGAATATCGTTTTGATAATGTTATTTTTCGTTTGGGTTTTGCCAGTTCCAGGATTCAGGCTCGTCAATTCGTTTCTCACGGCCATTTTTTCATTAACGGCAAGGGGGTTAATAAACCTTCTTATCAATTGGCGAAGGGGGATAAGGTGACGGTGAATCCGGTTTCGCGGAAAAATAAAAATATCGAAAAAGTGGCTTCAATGCTCAAAAAATATCAGCCGCCCGCCTGGTTGAAATTAAATCCGGAAAATTTGGAAGCCGAAGTGGTGGGAGTCCCTAATCTTATCGAAGCTGCTCCGCCAGCAGAAATTTCAACTATTTTCGAATTTTATTCGCGCTAAATTATTTATTATTAACTATTATTTAAAATCATGATTCCTTTGCCGTCTCAACCAAAAATAATCGAAAAGAAAGACTCTTCAGCTATCTTTGAAATAGCGGGTCTTTACCCGGGCTATGGCATTACTATCGGCAATAGTCTGCGCCGAGTTTTGCTTTCTTCATTGCCGGGAGCGGCTGTCACTCAAGTTAAAATTAAGGGGGCACAGCACGAGTTTTCAACAATCCCCGGAGTGATGGAGGACGTCATCACTACTCTTTTAAATATTAAACAGCTTAGATTCAAACTGCACACTGACGAGTCCCAGAGAGCCACTCTTTCGGTTAAGGGAATCAAGGCAGTGAAAGCTTCGGCTTTTGAAGTGCCTAGCCAACTTGAATTAGTGAATAAAGACGCGCCCGTGGCCACGTTGACGGCCAAGTCAGCTTCACTCGAAATAGAAATTTTAGTAGAGAAAGGTTTGGGTTACGAACCGGTAGAATCAAGAAAAATGGGTAAGTTGGAAATCGGCACGATCGCCGTTGACGCTATTTTTACTCCGGTCAGAAAAGTGAGTTACCGGGTTGAGAACATGAGGGTGGGAGAAAGGACTGATTTTGATAAATTAATTTTGGAACTGGAAACCGACGGGACATTAACTCCGGAAGAGGTTTTTTCCCAGGCAGCTGACATTTTAGTCAAGCATTTTGTTTTACTGCAAGAATCATTTAAAGAAGCGGCCGCCCCTCTCGGGAGCGAGCCTCGCCCGAAAAGAATTGGGCGGGAAAAACCGGTCAAAAAGAGCAGAGAAAAGAATAAAAAACATGAGAAAAAGACAAAGCGGAAGAAAGTTTAACAGGGAAAGCGGCCAAAGGAGAGCGTTGCTGAAAGGCTTAGCCACCGCTCTTATTTTGAAAGAAAGAATTCAAACCACCGAGGCGAAAGCCAAAGAGGCTTCTTCTTACGTTGAAAAATTTATCACCATTGCCAAAAAAGGAGATTTGAATTCGAAAAGAAGGCTTCTCCAGTTTTTTGCGCCCAAGGTCGTTAAGAAACTGACACAAGAGATCGTCACGCGCTATCAAGCAAGAAAAGGAGGCTACACCAGAGTCATCAAGCTTGGCCAAAGATTTAGCGACGGGTCAAGAATGGCTTTAATCGAATTTATTAAGTGATTATGAAAAGACAAACTTTAACCATTGACGCCGAAGCCCAGTCTATAGGCAGAATAGCTGTGAAGATTGCCTTAGCCTTAAGGGGCAAGCACCGGCCGAATTATCAACCGAATCAGGATTTGGGCGATTTCGTGGTGGTAAAGAATATCGCGAAGGTTAAATTTACCGGCAAGAAATTAGAAAAAAAGAAATATTATCATCATACTTCTTATTCCGGCGGTTTAAGGGCAGTGCCCATGAAAAAAATTTGGTCCCAGAACCCGGCCGAAGTTTTAAAAAAGGCGGTTTGGGGGATGTTGCCGAAGAATAAATTGAGGTCAGAACAAATAAAAAGATTGAAATGCCAATAACAACCCCGTCTGCCGACAGGCAGGCAAAAAAAATCAAAAAAGCGAAACCCGAGATTGCCAAAGAGGTAAAGTCACTTCATTTTTTTGAAGCTGTCGGCCGAAGAAAAACGGCCGTAGCTCGCGTTCATCTTCAGGCTCAAGCCTCTAAAGAGTTTGCGATCAACGGCCGGTCTTTGGATAAATATTTTCCTGCTCCGGAACTTCAGCAAATTGCCCTGTCTTCTTTAGAGAAAATGAATTGCCGTGATAAATTTAGCGTGACGGCTAAAGTCAACGGAGGGGGATTGCACGCTCAAGCGGAGGCTTTAAGGCACGGGATAGCCAGAGCCTTAACCGAATTTAATCCCGAATTCCATAACCAACTTAAAAAAGCCGGCTTTTTGACCAGAGATTCCCGCATGAGGGAACGCAAGAAGTTCGGTTTAAAGCGCGCCCGCCGAGCTCCGCAGTGGACGAAACGGTAACGATGTTGGGAGGTCGGACCTCCCGAAATTAACGTAATGTCAGGAGGTCGGACCTCTCGGATCTTTTATGCTTAAGGAACTCATCGATCAGTTTTATTTAGATAAGGAGAAAGACAGGGAGCAGAATCATTTTTATATTACCGATGCCGGCAAGTGCGCCCGCGCCGTTTTTTTTAAGTTTAAAAATATGCCGCGGGAAAAAATGGAAGCCCGGATGTTGCGGCTGTTTGATCACGGCGATTATATCCAGATGCAGATTTTAAATTCCCTTTTTAGTCTAGGGATTGTGCGGGCTTCTGAAGTCCAGATTCCTCCCCAGGGATTGGTTTCGGGCCGGGCGGACGCCATCGTCACCTTAAACAACGAACTTTATGTGGTTGACTTTAAAAGCATGAACAGCATGCTTTTTAGGAAATTAGAAGCTCCCAAGGAAGAGAATGTCAACCAGATACAGCTTTACATGCATTATTTTGGTATTCCCAAAGGGATATTGCTTTACATGAGCAAAGATACTTCGGAATTGAAAGATTTCCTCGTTCAATACAATGCTGATTTGGTTCAGGGGCTTATTAAAGGATTAGAAAATCTCGATCAAAAAATTAAAACCAATATCGTGCCCGAACAATTGCCCGATTTCCCGCGCAATTGGCAATGCACTTACTGCTCGTTTCGAGACATTTGCTCTAGCGCCGGCAAGGGCGAATTGCCATGGGGCGATTTTAAAAAGAATATTGAGAAGTTAGGGGAGTAAGTTTTTAGAAACAGAGAGAACTTTTTCGCTCAAAACATAGAGTTTGCCGCTTGAGAAGTCCCAAAACATTTCAGGATTTTTAAATTCTGCGATATCAACCACATTTAATCTGTCTCGGTCGTCGATTTCGGCGACTTTTAATTTATCCCCGACGTTAAAAATCAAATAATAATCATTGAGCCAAAAAATCTTGCCGATGATTTCAGAAAAGCGAGTGAGGAAGATTTTTTTCTCTTCTTTGGGAAAAGAAATCCAGATTTCGTGGTCGTCTGCTTCGATGACCTTCTGACCATCCGAAGAAGTAGCGTTGCCGGTAATTTTAGGCAAAGGAGAGCTGGTTGTAGTAAAATTAATGTTTTGAGGAATTAAGGTAATATTTTTAGCTTCAGTGACTCGTCTCTCTTCCACAGTCAAAGTTTTTTGCCAAGAATAATAGCCGTCTTTTTTTATTTCTGCGTAATACGTTTTGGGTAAGAGATTCTCAATAAGAGAAGAACTCGTAAAGACAGATGTCGTATTTTTAAATTTGCTGTTTAAATAAACTTCGGCGCTCCGCGGCGCCACTTTGAAATAAAGTCCGCCGGTTTGCACTACCTTTCTCGTTTCAAAATCAAAGCGGTATCCCTGGGAATATAAAATGATTGATGGGGCCGTGAGCGCAAACAAAAAAACGCAGATAGCAAAGAGGATTGTTCTTGTTTTTTTATTCATAAAACGATTTTTGGAGGTCCGACCTCCTAACATTACTTTAATTTTGGGAGGTCGGACCTCCCCATATTGAATAATACTCCATCGATACCCCGAAATCAATTCGTATATGTGATGGATATCGGATATCCATCAATCCGTGTTATAATTTATTAATGGAATCTATTTTTTATCATACCTATAATCGAGGGGTTGAGAAACGCAAGATATTTATGGATGGCACGGATTACTTGCGGTGCGTACATGATCTTTACGAATTTAACGACACCGATGCTGTTATTAATCTCAATCGGCGATTTGATGGATATCGGATATCAATCAATGGAGCTTCTACGGAAAAATCAAGAAACAAGTTAATAGATATTATTATTTGGTGTTTGATGCCCAATCATTATCATCTTTTTTCTACTCCGAAAATTGAGAACGGTCTTTCAAGATTCCATCAAAAATTTGGGATAGGTTTCAGTAATTTCTTTAATACCAAATATAAAAGGAGTGGGGTATTATTCCAAGGAAAATATAAAAAGGTTCAAGTTGCCGATGACACCCAGATGGCCCAATTGGTTTGTTATATCCATTCAAACCCGCTAGATTTATGGAAGCCTGGTTGGAAAGAGAGCGGTTTGACAAATTTAGAGATTCAAAACGCCCTGAAGTTTTTAGAAAAAGAATACCGGTGGTCTAGTCATCTAGATTATCTCGGAATTAAAAATTTTCCATCGTTGATTAGCAATAATGAATTTTTGATTAATTTTTTCGGCGGGCCGGCGGGATATCGAGAGTTTTTTATTAATTGGCTGAAA
>MHMD01000005.1 GCA_001819295.1 Candidatus Nealsonbacteria bacterium RIFCSPHIGHO2_02_FULL_43_13
CTTATTTACAGGTGCCAGAATATGATAATCTTGAAAAAATTAAAGCCGCAATAATGACCGGGGCAACCCCGCGAAGCATGGGAAATTGGAGAACGCTCGCCAAATTAGTGGCGATTAAAGCGTTTTTGGAAGCTCAGCAGGGTCAAGACGCAAAAGCGGTGGAAGACTTATTTGTGATTATTCGCCTCGGCCATTTAATTCAAAATGCGAATAATGGTATTATGGGATATTTGAATGGGCAGAATATGAAAATAAACGGCGTTGATATGTTATATAAATTAATCGGAGATGAGAAATTGGGGATAGCCGTCCTTAAAGAAATTCCCGATTCTTTAAAAGAGTATGAAGACATAAGAATTGGTTTAAGTAATATCTTTAAGGGAGAATATATAAACTATTCTTTATATCTTGAAAAAGGCGAAGAAATGACGGGCGAAAAATTACCGTCACAATTAAAGGAACAATATAACACAATTATCGCTCAATACTATCGCGACTATGTTAGTGGCGCAAAAGCAGATAATTATTCTCAATATGCTGAACCAGATTACATTTCTTCTATAAAAGATCCTACCCTAAAATCACTTCTTGATATTGTTTTAATAAACGGCTCGAGCATGATTCAACAGCGATTTCTCCAGAAATTTTACATAGAAGGAATATCTTTATTGGTTTCTTTGCGCCTTAACGATATTTTGCCCGATAGCTTACCCAGAGATCCATTTAGCGGAAATCCTCTTCGCTACGATAAAGATAAGAAAATCTTGTATTCGGTGGGACCAAGCGGGCAGGACAAGGGAGGCACATCTTTGGTTCAGCCGGCTTTTTTCACTGAATTAAAAGAAATGGAAAATCCCAGCATTCTTTTATCTCCATAAAATATGCCAGAGCCAATTATTAAACTAGAAAATGTTTGGAAAATATACCAATTCGATAAAGTGGAGCTGGCTGTCTTAAAGGGCGTCACCCTCGATATCAATCAAGGCGCTTTTATCGTAATCTTAGGGCCTTCGGGTTCGGGTAAATCAACCCTGTTAAACATGCTGGGGTGCTTAGACTTGCCAAGCAAGGGAAAAGTATTTTTAGATGGCCAGGACATTTCCAGAATGTCAGAAGATGCTCTCGCCCAGGCCAGAGGCCAGAAAATAGGCTTTGTTTTCCAGCAGTTTAATTTATTGCAAAACCTTAACGCCCTTGAAAACGTCATGCTACCCATGATTTTCCAAGGCAGGCCGGAGGCAGAGAGAAAAAAACGGGCACAATCTCTTTTAGCCTCTCTGGGATTACAGGATAGGGTTTTGCACCGCCCGTCCGAACTTTCCGGCGGCGAACAGCAAAGAATCGCTATTGCGAGGGCGCTGGCCAATAATCCGGAAATCATCGTGGCTGACGAACCGACCGGCAATCTGGATTCCATGACCGGTCAAAAGATTATGGAAATTTTGATCGATCTTCATAAAAATGAACGCAAAACGATTGTCGTCGTCACCCACGACCCGATAATCGCCGATTACAGCAATCAAGTGGTACATATTAAAGACGGACAAATCATCTAATGTTACAAGAATATTTTAAAATCGCGGTCAAAAACTTAAGAACGAGGCAGTTGAGAAGCTGGCTGACGATTTTAGGTATTGTTATCGGCGTCTTTTTAATTATGTCTCTACTTTCTTTGAGCCAGGGATTAAAAAACACGGTTCTACAGCAGTTAAAAGCAGTAGGCACTGATATTGTCATGATTATGCCGGGCAGCGTATCTGATATTATGACGACGCTGATCGGCAGCGTTAAATTATCGGAGGAAGACTTGAATATCATCCGAAAAACTCCGGGGGTCAAAATCGTTATCCCCAGCGTCTATAAAGGAGAAATCGTAAAATACCAAAATGAAAGCAAGACAGTTATTTTAAACGGCCTGGATATAAGAAATGCGCTTGATGTTTATATCGACGACATGGGCATGAAAATAAATACCGGAGGCTGGGCCGTACCCGGCAAAAGGGAAGTGATGGTCGGCAGTTTGGTGCCGACTGAGATTTTCCCGGGCATGAAAATAAACACGCTAATTAATATTAAGGGAAAACAATTTGAAATTGTCGGTATTTTAAAATCTATGGGGTCGAAGCAGGATGATTCAATGCTGGGCATGGACCTGGAAATTTACCGCAGTGTTACCGGAGAGAGGCAAGGAGCACCTCAAGCTGTGGCTAAAATAGCTGCAGGTTATTCGGTGGAACAAGTTGCGAAAAGCATTAAAGCCAATCTTGAAAATCAAGCTAAAAGGCGTGCCGGTAGGCAGGGAGAAAATTCTTACTCTGTTTTCACCTCTGAGGCAATGTCCGGGATAGTGGGTGGTATTATGGGAATTATCCAAGTTGTCGTTTTCGCTTTTGGGAGTATTGCTGTAGCAGTCGGAGGTATCGGTATTATGAATACGATGTACACCTCGGTCAGGGAACGAACGAGAGAAATCGGTATTTTAAAAGCCGTGGGGGCCAAAAATTCAACTATTGTTTTAATTTTCCTGATTGAGTCGGGAATTATCGGCTTAATCGGCGGGCTAGGAGGCATGATTCCGGGCCTGGGCTTAGCTAAGCTTATCCAGGCCTTCGGCCAAGTTCACCCTATTTTTTATATCGAAGCATCCGTGACGCCGGGTATCATCATTTTCGGTTTATTGTTCTCTTTCGGCGTAGGCTGCCTCTCGGGATTCTTCCCCGCAAGAAGCGCCGCTAAATTAAAACCGGTTGAAGCATTAAGGAGATACGAGTAATTTATGAAAATTTTATTACTTTGGCCAAAGTTTCCCGCTACTTTCTGGAGCTTTAAATCAGCTCTGCCTTTTATTGCCAAAAAAGCAGCCTTTCCGCCGCTGGGACTTTTAACCGTAGCCTCATTACTGCCACAAAAATGGGAGAAAAAACTGATCGACTTGAACGTTGAAAAACTTCAAGATAAAGACATTCTTTGGGCTGATCTTGTCTTTATCTCGGCCATGGCGATTCAAAAAGATTCGGTTTTAGAATTGATTGGAACGATTAAAAAATTCGGTAAAAAAATCGCAGCGGGCGGACCGCTTTTTACCACCGACTATGAAGATTTTTCAAAAAACATCGATTACTTTGTCTTAGACGAAGGCGAAGTAACCTTGCCTTTATTTCTGGCTGATTTAAAGAGGAGAGCCTTAAAAAAGATTTACCGTTCGAACATCAAGCCTGATATCAAAACAACGCCTCGGCCGGCTTGGGAGCTGATCAAGTTTAAACACTACGCTTCGATGTGCGTGCAATATTCCCGGGGTTGCCCTTTTAACTGCGAATTTTGCGATATCGTATTTTTGAACGGTAGAATTCCCCGAACTAAAGACAAGGAACAGATTTTAGCGGAACTCGACGCTTTATACGAGCGAGGCTGGCGGGAGGGCGTCTTCTTTGTTGACGATAATTTCATCGGCAACAAGATGACTTTAAAAAAAGAAATTCTGCCAGCCATCACCCGCTGGCAAGAAGAAAGACGCTATCCCTTTTCTTTCAACACTCAAGTCTCAATTAATTTGAGCGACGATGAAGAGTTAATGGATTTGATGACAAAGGCCGGTTTTAATTCGGTTTTTGTCGGCATTGAAACGGTTGAAAACGAAAGTTTGAAAGAATGCCAAAAATCGCAAAACTTAGATCGCGACTTATTGATAGCTGTAAGGCGCATTCAAAAATACGGCTTCCAGGTTCAAGCGGGGTTTATTTTGGGATTTGACAACGATACTTCTTCGATTTTCAACCGAATGGCTGATTTTATCCAAAAAAGCAAAATCACCATGGCCATGGTGGGGCTTTTGCAAGCCATGCCCAAAACAAGGCTGTGGCAAAGATTAAAGGAAGAAAAACGCTTATTAGGCCGAGCCAGCGGCAATACCGATGGTACTTTAAACTTCATCCCGAAAATGAACCATCAATTTTTAGTTTCAGAATATAAAAAATTGGTTAAGCATATTTATGCGCCGAAGCAGTACTCCCAAAGATTGATTTCTTTTTTAAAGGAATATCAGCCGAAAAGACTTAAAAGGTATCAGGTAAATTTCAATGATTTTAGCGCTTTGCTGAAATCGTTCTGGATTTTGGGAATCAGAGAAAAAGAAAGATTCTATTTCTGGAAGGTTTTTTTCTGGTGCCTTTTTAAAAGACCGAAAACCTTGCCTACGGCTGTCAGGCTCGCGATTTTTGGATTCCACTTTCGCAAAGTTTCAGAAAATAACAAATTAAATCAATGAAAAAGAGAACCATTCTATTAATTACTCTGATCGGTTTTCTTGCTTTAATGGTTGGCGCGCCAAAAAGCCTTGCTCCTCAAAAAGAAGCGCTTTTTACTATTAATAAAGGCGAGGGATCTAAAGATATCGCTCTTAATCTGGAAAAAGAGGGAATGGTCTGGTGGGGGCAGCTTTTCCGCGCCTACGTGCTTACCAGGGGCACTGCCAACAATATCCAAGCTGGTACGTACCGGATTTCGCCCAGAATGAGCCTTTTCACGATAGCTGAAAAATTCGCTTCAGGCGATGTCGCTAAAGAAATCGTTACTATTCCTGAAGGATTCACTTCAGGGCAAATCCATCAAAAACTTAAAAATATTATAGCGTCTGATCAAGCTATCTTAGCTCGAGAAGAAGGTTATCTTTTCCCAGACACCTACGTGATCCCTTATGGTTTGGAACTTAACAAAGTTATTGAATTGATGAAAGATAATTTCAATCAAAAAACAGCCGGCTTGAAAATCACTCCCCAAGCCATGGTGATGGCCTCGATTCTGGAAAAAGAATTAAAAATTAAAGAAGATAAAGAAATTGCTTCGGGCCTTCTCTGGAAAAGAATCAGGGTCGGCATGCCCTTGCAGGTTGATGCTTTCATGTGGACGTACCAAAACAGAGGATTGCCCGAATTTCCCATTGCCAATCCGGGGCTAGACAGTATTAAAGCCGCGCTTTCTCCGAAAGATAGTCCTTACTGGTATTATCTTTCCACGCCCGAAGGAAAAACTATTTTCAGCAAAACTTTAGAGGAGCACAACATCGCAAAAGCTAAGTATCTAAAATAGGGCTTGACATTGTTTTAAGGGGGAGTATAATTCAATTTAGCTGTAGACAAGAGGCGTTCCTAAGTCCTCTCGAGGCGAGAGGTTTTGCTTTGTCTACGGATAAAGCATTTTTTTATATGGCACTAACTAAAACGCAAAAAGGTAAAATTCTTAACGATTTGAAAGAAAAAGTCGAAAAACAAAAAGCGATCGTTTTTGCCGCAATTACCGGGTTGAAAGTTAAAGATCTTTCCAGCTTAAGAAAGCTGATGAGAAGCAAAGACTGCGAACTGAAGGTCGCCAAAAAAACCTTAATCTCTAAAGCCTTTCAGGGGAAAAAAATTGAGTTTGACGTCAAAAAACTGGAAGGAGAAGTGGCCCTGGGATTCGGCTACAAAGACGAGGTTTTGCCTTTCAAAACCATTTACGATTTTGCGAAAGATCACGAAAACTTGAAAATCTTAGGCGGCATCATGGGTGTAGAGGTTTTAGATAAAAGCAAAGCTTTAGAATTTGGACAAATGCCGACCAGAGATGAACTTTTAACAAGATTAATGGCCAATATTTTGCGCGGGGGTTTAAGAAATTTAGTTTACGCATTATCACAAATTAATAAATAATTAATAAAAATTTATGGCAGACGAAATCAAACCTGCCTCGCCGGCAGGCGGGGAAAAAATACCTGTCTCCGAAGACGGAAAAAAGATGATCGAAATCATCAAAGGGATGAAGATTGCCGACTTAAACAATGTGGTCAAGGCAATCGAACAGGAATTCGGCGTTTCCGCGCAAGCTCCGGTGGCTGTAGCTGCGGCAGGAGGCGCTGCAGGAAATGCAGCCGAAGAGAAGTCTTCTTTTAATATCGAATTAAAAGAGGTGGGAGCTAAAAAGATTGAGGTGATTAAAATAGTCCGAGATTTAACCGGTAAAGGATTAAAGGAGGCTAAGGATTTAGTGGATGCCGCCGCCGCCGCTCCTCAAATGGTGAAAGAAAACGCCAAGAAGGAAGAAGCGGACGAAATCAAAAAGAAATTTGAAGCTGCCGGAGCCAAGGTAGAATTGAAATAGTCACTTCAGATACTGCTTTATTGAATTTTGCAAAAAGAGGGCATCGTCTCTAAGGGGCGACCCTCTTTTTGTTAAAGGGGAAAGAATATCCAAAGTCTCTTCAAAAAGCGCCTTGGCTTGATCGTTTTCTTTCAAAATAAGCAAACTTTCGGCCAGCATAGCTTTTGACCGAGCTTTTGTTAATTCCACTTGAGCGCTTTTGAATTCCTGAACCCGCTCGCCTTGGAAGATATAATGAAAAGCTAAAAGGACCAACACTAAGCCTAAAACTAAAAATATTTTCTTACGAACATCTCTAAAGTTAACTTTGGGTAGTTTGGGCAAACTAGGCAAGCTGGGCTTGATTATTCTAGGAATGTTAATTTTTGGAATTTTAAAGTGGGGAAGAGATAAAGAAAAGCTCGGCAATTCTTTCTGCAATGTTACGGTTTGCTTTGCTCTATCTTCGATAGCCGTCATTAAAACAAGACAAACGCCCGAAACGTTGGTCAATAATTCCTGGTAAATTTTAAGAACCTGTCTTAATTCTTTTTCATTAGAAGTTTTGGCTAATTCACCCAAAAATTTCTGTTTTTTGCCTAAAGTCGCCAAAATTCTTTTATTTAAAACGATAATCTTGTCTTGACTAGATATTTTCCCTTCAGCCATGCTGCCAAAAATCCTTAAAGGGTCGGGATGAGGCAATCCTGCATCCAAATTTTGGCTGAGATCAATTAATTCATTGCCTCTGGCTAAAAATATTTTAATACCTCCGACTTTAGCGAAATTAAGCACCGGATCTTTAAAGCTGATAACGCTGAAGTCTAAATTACCGAGCCAACCAACGTTACCGTTCTTGGACTCTTGGTTTAAAAATTCGTTGCCCTTTTTTAATGCCTCCTGCAAGCTTGCTTCACAGGACTTTTTTAAACCCGACGCATAATACTCTTTCTTAATAGCTAAAGACAAATTGGTTAAAAAGTGAGCGTTCTGCGGCATGGCTTGCGTCAATTCCCCCGCCACGTATAAATTCCCCAGCCTTTTTTCATAAATATTGGCGGGTTCGTAAATGAAGCTCGTCAGAAAGATATCGTCCCTCTTTTTAGCCCGCCTGCCGGCGAGGCGGGGATTGAAATACAGCTCAAAAGCTTGCATGTGATTACTTTATTATACTAATAAATCGTCTGACATCAACAGTGGTTATAAAATATTGACCCACGATAAAGACTTGACAAAAATTCCATAGTATGCTATATAATAACTATGCTGCCTCTACTCTCTACGGGGTACAGGAGTAGGTAGGAGGAAAGATACTCTCCCCATAGGTTCTCCCCGTTCGACGGAACTAAGCAAGAACCTATGATAGATGGGGTATCCAGCGTTGCACTTTGAAAATTCAATAAAAAGGAGAAAAAGAAGAGGCGGGAACTCTTTGAGTTCCCGCCAAATCCTAAGCAAGTGTCGCAAGAGATTTATTTAGGACAAAAAATCAGCCTATCGGCTGGTTTTTTGTTTCTAAGGTCTTTTATTCAACCCTTCTCGTATATTCTCCGGTTTCGGTGTTGACTTCAATCACATCGCCCTCTTCCACGAATAGGGGAACGGAAACCTGGGCGCCGGTTTCTAGGGTGACGATTTTGGTGCCTCCCTGGGCGCTATCGCCCTTAACACCGGGGGGAGCTTCGGTAACCTTCAACGAGGTTTTAATCGGCAAAGATACGCTGACAACCTTTTCGTTAAAAATGATAGCGTCGACGATCTTGTTCGGTTTCAAGAAGTTAGCTTGAGTTCCTAATAGTGCCTCGCTTAACTCAAATCTTTTTGAAGGATTTTTTTCTTCGCTAAAAAAGTAGGTTCCCCGGTGGTTATAAAGGAATTTTGAACTAAGCTTGGTCAGTTCCGCTTCTTCAAAAGCTTCGCCCTGATGAAAATTCCTCTCTAGAGCATTGCCAGTAAGCAAGTTCTTGAGCTTAGTTTGTATCACCACCCTCCTTTGGGCTTTTTTCATCGGGTTAGAATCCAAAACCTCGTATGGCTCGCCATCGATAATGATTCTGACGCCTTTTCTTAAATCACCAGCTGTTAACATAATGTCTCTTTTTTATCTTTTTTTGATTATTTGTCGAGCCTCCACTCAATATCCTGCTCTCTCGCGGCGAATTCCAGCCAGTTGCCTTCGCTATCGATCACATACCATTTCTTCTTGGTTTCGGACCAAACCATGGGATTGTTGCGATAAAAAGGCTTTTTAATAACTTCTTTAGGTTTTAACCTGTCCAATTCCAGCCATTTTTTAAAAACAGTTTCAATAGCGTAATCTAAGCCTCGGGACTTCGCCCACAAAGAAACCTTATCAATCGCCATTTTGGCGTTTTTGACGGAGCCCGCCAATGTCAAAAGCTGCTTGGCGGGACGGGTGAATCTGGAATAAATGATCTTTTTCTTTTTAGCATCCTCTTTAATCTGTTCCAAATTCAACCCCTTACCGTAAAAGTAGTGGTTGACGATCTCTTGAATATTAGTCTCTTTCTCAATCTGTTTTTTAGTCTTCTTCATGTTTTTCTACCGTGAACTTGTAAATCTCGACGTTATCTTGCTTGAGCATAATGCCTCCTTTCTGACAACAAATGGCAATTTGTTCGGCCACAGTATTAACGTCTTTCAAATCCGGCAGCAAAAGCCCGCTTCGCCCTCCGGCTTTAACAATTATACCAAATTTTTTGGGGTCGAGCTCGGCTAAATCCGACACCTTTTCGGGTTTATTAAGAAAATAAACAATGTATGAAAGATGGGGGAGTTCCGTTTTTTTAATCGCTCCGAATCGGTCGTCCTCGACGGCGGCGGCAATGGCATTATGGATTATTTCTTCACCAATGTTGTCTCTCACTGGCAGATAAGTGCCTATACAGCCCCGTAATCGTCCGTCTTTTTCAATCGTCACAAAAACCCCGGCTTTTCTTTCAAAAAACTCTTTTGGTAAATCTTTCGTAGGAGCAATAATCATTCTCTCCTCAACATATTTTTCTACGGCCTCTTTGGCCAATAAAACGTATGGATTCATATCTGTTTTAGTACCATAGACTAGTTCGTGGTACTATTTAATTTATAAATTAGTGGTGAAAATAGATTTTAAAATCGAGTTTGTTTTTTCTCCCATAATCAGCTATTTCTTTTTCGACCTTATTCCAGTAGTTATTTTTAGTAAAATAAATCTCTTGATATCTCTCGGCTAGTTCGGGGTGATGGTTTTTCAACCAACTATAAATGTTATTCCTTAAGCTGGAGTATAGATTCAGATTTTCGAACCAAAATTCGCCAGCAAAATTTTTAGTTTTCTCAATAATTCCCTGCCAGTCCGTCAAAAAAGGAAAAATGGGAGAAATGAAAACGTAAGTTTTAATTCCCGCTTCTTTTAACTTTTTAAGGGCGTTTATTCTCCTTTCGACCGAAGCAGCTAATGGTTCCACCTCTTTCCTAATCTTATCATCCAGTGTTGATAAAGAAACACCGACAACGCACTTTTTAAATTGTTTCAGTAAATCGATGTCTCTGATTATCAAATCAGATTTCGTAAGAATCCATAAGTCTGGCTGTGGGGGAATCAGTTTTTTCAAAACTCCTCGCGTTAATTTATATTTTCCTTCAATCGGTTGGTAGGCGTCGGTTACCGAAGAAATACCAATTGATTTGTCTTTATATTTTTTAGTGTCTCGGGGAATTAAGTCTGGCGCATTAACCTTTATGTCTATAAATTTACCCCAAGGCTCTGGATGGTTCGTAAATCTTTTCATAAAACGAGCATAACAATATATACAGCCGTGGAGACAGCCGATATAAGGATTTATGACATAATCTGATCCCGGCAATGCCGATTTCTGTATGATCGACTTTGCTTTAATTTCCTTAATTTTCAACATTTTATTTGCCGGCGAGCTGCCCGCATGCTCCTTTAATTTCTTTGCCAAACTCGTAGCGCTGGGTAACACTAATGCCGGCTCTTTCTAAAATTTCTTTGAATTTTTTAATCTTCCAGCCGGGCGATGGCTTGAATTCGCAGTGCCCGGTAGGATTATAAGATATCAAATTAAGGAAATAGAGAGGTTTTTTCAAGAGCTTGGCAAGAGATAAAGCCTGCTTTTCTCCGTCGTTGACGCCGTCGATCATCAAATACTCAAACATCACCCTTCTTTTGGTCTTTTGGATGTAACTGTCTACGGCTGACAGAACTTTTTCAATCGGATAGGTTTTATTTAACGGTACGAGTTTTGAGCGCAGAACGTTATCGGGAGCATGCAAAGAAATCGCCAAATTAACCTGCAAATCTGCTTCAGTAAATTTTTTAATACCCTCCACAACACCGACGGTGGAAACTGACATGTGCCGGGCACCCAGATTAAACCCGTCTTTATTATTAAGCGTCTTGATGGCGCCCAAAACATTATCGTAATTAAGAAACGGCTCGCCCATGCCCATAAAAACAACGTTGGTAACCTTGTCTCCTTCCTTTTTTAAAAGCCGGGCAAAATATAGAACCTGATCAACTATTTCTGAATCAGATAAGTTTCTTTTAAAACCGA
>MHMD01000006.1:0-11539 GCA_001819295.1 Candidatus Nealsonbacteria bacterium RIFCSPHIGHO2_02_FULL_43_13
GTGGGTAGTTGTGGTCTTAAGACAGGTTCTAACGTCGTCTACTACTCCCCGCAAAATTCAAGGAGGCCATTTTGGCCTCTTTTGAATTTTATGATGGACGAGACTCGAACGCCACCGAGCGAAGCCCAAAGGGCGAAGCGAGAGTGGCGAGTGCCCAGCCCGAAGAGGCGTGGGGCGAGTCTCGTCGTCCCCGCCAACTATTGACAATACCACAAAGATGTGGTATTATTATAGTATAGAGAATTGGATAAGGAGAGGGTTAAAATGAGTAAATTAAAGAATTGTCCTGATTGTGGTGTAGCACCTGGTCAACCTCACAAAACTGGCTGTGATGTAGAACGCTGTAGTGTTTGTGGTCATCAACGCATAAGTTGTGACTGCAAAAAACGACAAGACAAGGCATTCGCCAGATGGACCGGGTTCTGGCCAGGCGAACTCGAAGCAAGGGAGCTCGGCATAGACTTGAATGAGTTCCATAGACAAGGGTTTCATCAAGTATTCTTTGTAAAACCCAAGGTGTAGCTACTTAGAAGGGGCTAATTATTTAGCCTCAAACTCCCGAACACAATGCGTGTCTCGGGAGTTCTTGTTTTTACACAAACCTCATTTCTCTTATTTCTTCTCTTATCTCTCCCAACTAAAAGTCTAAACGTGTCCAATGGAGGTAAGATATAGTGAATAGCGGGATAGGGTAATTTAGTTGATTTTTGCCGCTTCCAGCGATAACCTCGGAATGAAGAAGTGGGTAGTTGTGGTCTTAAGACAGGTTCTAACGTCGTCTACTACTCCCCGCAAAATTCAAGGAGGCCATTTTGGCCTCTTTTGAATTTTATGATGGACGAGACTCGAACGCCACCGAGCGAAGCCCAAAGGGCGAAGCGAGAGTGGCGAGTGCCCAGCCCGAAGAGGCGTGGGGCGAGTCTCGTCGTCCCCGCCAACTATTGACAATACCACAAAGATGTGGTATTATTATAGTATAGAGAATTGGATAAGGAGAGGGTTAAAATGAGTAAATTAAAGAATTGTCCTGATTGTGGTGTAGCACCTGGTCAACCTCACAAAACTGGCTGTGATGTAGAACGCTGTAGTGTTTGTGGTCATCAACGCATAAGTTGTGACTGCAAAAAACGACAAGACAAGGCATTCGCCAGATGGACCGGGTTCTGGCCAGGCGAACTCGAAGCAAGGGAGCTCGGCATAGACTTGAATGAGTTCCATAGACAAGGGTTTCATCAAGTATTCTTTGTAAAACCCAAGGTGTAGCTACTTAGAAGGGGCTAATTATTTAGCCTCAAACTCCCGAACACAATGCGTGTCTCGGGAGTTCTTGTTTTTACACAAACCTCATTTCTCTTATTTCTTCTCTTATCTCTCCCAACTAAAAGTCTAAACGTGTCCAATGGAGGTAAGATATAGTGAATAGCGGGATAGGGTAATTTAGTTGATTTTTGCCGCTTCCAGCGATAACCTCGGAATGAAGAAGTGGGTAGTTGTGGTCTTAAGACAGGTTCTAACGTCGTCTACTACTCCCCGCAACGGTTTTCAAGCCATCAGGGCTTGATTTTTTTATTGCAGGTAGTATAAAGAAAATAGCTATTTTCTAATTACCAATAAAGAAACACTTAAGGAGGTATGTAATGCAAAAAGTATTGACTCCCAGTAAAGTCAGAGAAATGCTTGAAAAAGCAAGTAGGGACCTTCGTGAAGAGGAAAGAAGAAGGAAAAAGATGGGCATAAGAAGACCAGAAGAGCCAGGCCTTACCCCCGAAGCAAGACATTTCCAGTTTAAATTTTAGTTGTAAAGAACAGAAATTCAGGGGAAAACAGTGACTCATCCTGTTTGGAATGGTCCGTTTCCGCTTTCCGGCAGCGGCGAGGTTCGATCCGAAACAGTTCCTTTTTGTCCGAAATGCGAAGAAGAGCCAGGTTCCCACGGGGTGCCGATAAGTCCCAAGGGTAGCTACCATAATCCTTAGTCCAATTATCTTAAGGGGACGTAAATTAGCGGGGCGATGATTTCACCCCGCTTTTTCATTTTTCCAAACTCAAAATTGGCACTCTCAAAACCCTCCTTTGTATAAAGCTTCGGATGGGCGAAGCAGGTTCTGATTCGACTACGCTCACTAACGACGGCTTGACACTGTAATTTAATACACGATATAATATAAATATATGGACAAAGATTTCAGCGAAATAATTGAATATTTAGACGGAAAATTTTCTGGGGTGGACGAAAAATTCTCCGGCATAGACGAAAAATTCTCCGGCATAGACGGAAGGCTTATTGATTTAGATAATAAAATAGAAGAACTTAAAGAGAATAAGGCAGATAAATCAGATATTAGCACACTAATGAGCGCTATCGATGCTTATGCCAAGAAAGCCGATACGTATTTTCAAGAAATGGTAATGTTGAGCCATAAAGTTAATAGATTAGAAAAATGGATTCAAGAAATAGCCGAGAAGGTGGGGATTAGATTGGAATATTAAATAAAATTGATTTTTGCGTTTTTAATTTTCAGGCCCGCAAGAGCTTGTTTTTCTTTTTGGGATGTGATAGAAAGATCGGAGGAAAAAGGAGGTGAAATAGGGTAAGTTTTTTGACAACAAAATAGGGGCTAAAAAATAAAAAAACGATAAGGAGGAAAGGAAAAACATGGAAGTAAGTGAAAGGTTGATTGTAGCGGCGGATTACGATCCCAGGAAATTAGGCGGCATAATCGGTGTTAAGAACGAAGTATTGAAGCTCGCGGAATCGTTAAAGGGTCTCGGCGTCATCATCAAGGTTAACTCCGTGCTTCGCGCCCGTGGCTATGAGCTCATTGAAGGTCTGCACGGTCTCGGTCTGCGGGTTTTTGCCGACCTGAAGCTCATCGATATCCCAAACACTATGGAAACGGACGGCGCCATGCTCGCCGAGGTCAAGCCGGAGCTTGTGACCGTAATGTGCTGTGCCGGCATCGATGGAATGCGCGCCGTGCAGAAAGCAATCGGCGGAACCACTGAAGTGCTCGGCGTCTCGGTTCTTACTTCCCTTGACGAGGAAGAATGCCAGGCTATCTTTACCTGTTCTACCAAAGCCGGAGTACTCCGTTTCGCGCGCATGGCTCAGCTTGCCGACTTGGGAGGCCTCATTCTCTCGTCGCAAGAGGCGGAAATGCTCGGGGCAAAGCAAGAATTGGTACTTACTCTCAATACGCCGGGCATCAGACCAGATTGGTCTCTGGTGGCGGGTGACGATCAAAAGAGAGTGATGACTCCAGGGAAGGCAATCAAGGCTGGCGTTAAACGCATTGTCGTTGGCCGCCCGATTACTCAAGCGAAGGATCCCAGAGGGGCGGTGGAAAAAACTCTTCAAGAGATTGAAGAGGCACTGAAGGAAAGTAGCACGGTTTAAGCCGCGCCACTAAAAAATCCAAGGAGGTGAAAAGGTGAACCAAGAAGAAAGGATTGAGTTATTCAGGCAAACAACCGCTTTTCTCTCCGGCCACTTCCTCTTGCACTCCGGTCTTCATGCCGATAAATATGTGGCAAAGAGGCGTCTATATTCAAGTCCTCGCAAGGTAAAGGAATTGTGCCTCGAGATTACTAAGCATTTCCGGGATCTGGAAGTGCAAGCTGTTGCTTCTCCAGCAGTCGGGGGAGTGGCTCTGTCGCAATGGGTTGGAATTCATTTCGCCGATTTGCTTGGTCGCGAGGTTCCGGCTGTATTTGTGGAAAAAGACGAGGATAATCCGAGAGAATTCAAATTCTCGGAAGGGTGCGGCGACTTTATCGTCGGCAAAAAAACCCTGCTCGTCGATGACGTTTTGACAACGGGTGGGTCAATTGAAGCCGCGCGAAGGGCTATCATCAAAGCAGGTGGCACCGTGATTGCAGTGGCTGTCCTGTGGCAGAGATGCGAAAAGATAGAGCTGGACGTGCCCTTCTATGCGCTGATACACAAGGTCTTTCCGTCGTGGGCTCCTCCAGAATGCCCTCTCTGTGCAAAAAATATCCCTTTGATTAAGCCACACTAAGGAATAGGCAAATCCGCTGGAGGCTGAGTTTTAAGCCTCAGCACCAGCGGCTTTTTTATTCTTTGACTAACTTTTTAGATGTGGTAACTTCAAAAGGAGGAGGTGTACCTTGATAAAATTAAGTAACGGTCACCAGCTTGAATTTGTAGCAGCTTCAGGAAGTTTAGCTTTCGATGGCCGAGGTTGGCCTTGGGAATGGCCACTTCGCTGGACGGGACTGTTGGATCCGCGCCTATTTACCGTCACCGCGAAGACCCTACTTCCGACAGAATGGAAGGGCAATCTTCGCTGGGCTCATCCTTTTGACGTGTTGAAGTTTGTTTCCAGAGAAGGCAATCCTATTAATCCCGCCATCGCCATTGCAAGGCGCGGTTCAATCGGTGGTGTAGTTAACGCCATCGGGCTGACCGGCCCCGGGATTGATAAGTGGCTGAAAAGGGATTACCCCGTTATCGAGAGTAAGGGTTACAAGGTTATCGTTTCCATTACTGGCCCTGGGGGCGGCCAAGGGTGCTTTGAAATGGTGAAACGTCTCGAAGGCATCAATATCGTAGGTATTGAATTTAATGCTTCCTGCCCGAATACTGACCCGACGCTTTTGCAAAATCCGGACATAGTTGTTGCGCAATGTCGTGCGATAAAAGAAGCAACGGATCGCCCGCTTTTATTGAAATTAAGCTACAGCCAGCCTTATTGCGAAATTGCCAAAAGGGTCGAGGGCCTTGTCGAGGCGATCAGTATCAACACTGTTCCCTGGAAATTAGTTTTCGGAGACAAAGCGTCTCCTTTGGCAAGATACGGCGGCGGTGGCGTTTCTGGTCCTGTTGCCCAGCCCTTTATCTGGAGAATGATCTCAGAGTTGGCAAGAACTACATCTATTCCGATTATTGGAGCTGGCGTTTGGGAATACGAAGACATTGCTCGTCTTAAAACACTCAGAGCTTCAGCTATTCATTTCGGAACAATCTTTTTCCACCCTTGGAAGCCGACTAGTTATGTTAAAAAATGGATGGAGGTAAGGTATGAGTGACAGAATAACACTGCGAAGATTTGACGACATGCATTGCCATTTCAGGATGGGACACCTCTTGAATGAGGTGTTACCTGTCACGGCGTTGTATGCTGGGCGCGCGATCGCAATGCCGAACACGCGGCCACGCGCAATTCTCACCGGAAAAGATGTGTCATGGTATCGCGACCAAATTTATCGAGCGGGCAATTGGTTTGCGAAACAGCTTTCTTTTGAGCCGCTCATGACCATAGAGATAAGAGATAGTACGACACCTGAAATGATTGCCGAGGCGAAACGCGCGGGAGCAGTTGCCGGGAAAGTGTATCCGTTAGGGGTAACCACAAATTCCGACGAAGGGCTCCGTGATTTCTTCAGGCCGGAAATTTCAGACACTTTCCGGGCAATGGAGGAAGCCGGCATGCTCCTTCTTCTCCATGGCGAATTGGATCAGGAGAGGACGCTTGTCACAAAACGGGAGGAAGTTTTTCTTCCAACGCTTGTAATGCTGGCTAAAAAGTTCCCGAATCTAAAGATTGTTCTCGAGCACGTTTCTACGAGAGCGGGGATTGAGATGGTAAAGCAGCTTGGGAAGAATGTCGCGGCGACAATCACTGCTCATCATCTATGCTTGACGCTGAACGACGTTATCGGTTACGGCATACAACCGCATAATGCGTGCAATCCGATGCCGAAAGACTTCGACGATCGCGATGCGCTCATTAAAGCAGCGACCAGCGGCAATCCGAAGTTTTTCTTGGGATCGGACACCGCACCACATACGCGGGATAAGAAAGAATGTGCTAAGGGAGCCTGCGGAGTATTTACAGCGCCCGTGCTTCCAGAGCTTCTTGTTGAGATTTTTGAACAGGCCGGGCATCTCGGCCAGCTTGAAGACTTTACTTCGCGTTTTGGGGCGGAGTTCTACGGCCTCCCTCTCAATGAAGGCGAGGTCGTTCTTGTTAAAAGAGAATGGGTCGTGCCGAAACAAATTGGAAGCGTTGTACCATTCCGGGCCGGCACCAAGCTTCAGTGGAAATTATCGCAGTAAGTCAACCTAATATAAAGGTCTCGCGGGGTAATCCTACGAGACCTTTTTCCTTGGAAGTTATCCCCAGTTTTTGGAGTTGATTTTAGTCTATTTTTAGGGTAAAATAGAGGAATGAGTATGCGCAAAAACATTATCATAAAAGACGAAAAGGAGGATGCTTTAATCGAAGAATTAAACAAAAGAAACGATATTAAGGCGGAAAGAATCAGGAGGCTGTTAGAACTTACCGACCTGACGAAAAAAGAAAACTCTCCCATAAAAATTCTAGCCGATCAGATAATAAAATTGCCGAGGTTTAAAGATTTTGACCTGATTGATTTCCCGAGAATAGTTTCGGTCGGACAAAACTTCGATCTTTTAAATACTCCCAAAGACCATTCGAGCAGAAGGGAAACGGACACTTATTACGTTTCAGCTGAGTATGTTCTAAGAACCCAGACGACAGACATGTGGTCTTTCCATCTTAAAGACCCTGAAATTTTGGAAAAATTGAAGAAAGAAGGGAGAGTCGGCGCGCTCTCAACCGGGATAGTTTTCAGGAAAGACGAAATTGATCGAAAGCATTTTCCGGCTTTTCACCAAATAGACGGCTTATATGTTTGTAAAAAATCAGACAAAGTTCTTGCCCAGAAGGACTTAGAAGATGTTTTGGTCGATATTGCAAAAAGCATTTTTGGGCAAGAGATAGAATATAAATTCGCGGTGGATTCTTTTCCGTTCACCGACCCGTCGGTTGAAATGAGTCTGAATTTTAACGGCCAATGGATGGAAATTTTAGGTTCCGGGATTGTGCATCAGCAGGTTTTTAAAAATCTTGGTTTAGATCCCGAAATTTATAACGGTTGGGCGTTCGGTATGGGCATAGAAAGATTGGCGATGGTAAAAATGGGCATCCCCGACATCAGAATACTTTGGTCAGGAGATTCAAGAATTACGAGCCAGTTTAAAGACATAGACAGTCGATATGAAGAAGTAAGCAAGTATCCGGAAATTTCCAGAGATATTTCTTTTGTGATTGCAAAAACAATTAACTTGAATAATTATTACGAAATTGTCAGGGATTTTGCCCAAAACCTAATTGAAGAGGTGAAACTCATTGACAGCTACGAAGATGAAAAGAAATTCGGCAAAGATAACAAGAGCTATACCTTTAGGATTGTCTATCGTTCTCCGGAAAGAACCCTAACGAACGATGAAGTAAATAAAATCCAGGAAGCAATAAGAAATAAAACAAAACAAGATTTAAACGCCATGTTACGTTAATTAAATAATATGCCACAAAAACCAACAGAAAAAATCGAGGCAGGCTATACAGCCAAAGATATTTATGTTTTGCAGGGCCTTGATCCGGTCAGACGCCGCCCGGGTATGTATATTGGGTCAACCGGCCCCGAAGGTCTGCATCATTTGGTTTGGGAGTGCGTTGATAACAGTATTGATGAGGCTATGGCCGGTTATGCCAAAAACGTCCAGGTTGTTTTGTTGCCTCAAAATCGGGTAAAAACCGTTGATGACGGCCGAGGCATCCCCGTGGAAAAGCATCCTCAGACCAAGAAATCAGCTTTAGAAACCGTCATGACCACGCTTCACAAGGGAGCTAAGTTCGGCAGCCAGGCTTATAAGATATCCGGCGGGCTTCATGGCGTGGGCGTAGCGGTAGTGTGCGCCCTTTCTAAATGGTCCCGGGCCGAGGTTTGTCGGGGAGGAGTCAGGTATTTTCAGGAATATGTTAAAGGCAAGCCCATGGGCCCCGTCAAGAAAGACATTAAATGCAGCCAAACCGGCACGACCATAATTTTTGAACCTGATCCGGAAATTTTCCCGGAAATAAAATTTGATGCCAAAAAAGTTTTAACTCACTTGCGCCAGCAGGCCTACTTAACCAAAGGAATCAGGATCAGCATAATTGATGAACGCGAAAAACCAGCCAAGCCCTATACTTTTTATTTCGAAGGGGGATTGCAGTCTTATGTTAAATACCTCGTTCACGGCGCTGTGCCTATCCAGCAGAATGTTTTTTATGCGGCCAACGAAAAAGACGGTATTGCCGTGGAAGCGGCTTTCCAATATACCCGCGACCGCGAATTTTATGAAGAAAGCTTTGCCAATAATATTCATACCGGAGAGGGCGGCACTCACACGACCGGTTTTCGGGGCGCTTTAACCAGATCGCTCAACGATTACGCCCGAAAAAACAGTTTTTTAAAAGAGAAAGACGAGAATCTAACCGGTGAAGATTTAAGAGACGGATTTACCGGCGTAATTTCTGTTAAATTAAGGGAGCCTCAATTTGAAGGCCAGACAAAAGCGAAATTAGGCAATCCTGAAGTTAAATCAGCTGTTGAGGCCGTGGTTTTAGAGGGCCTGACGGATTTTTTAGAAAGAAATCCGCAAGATGCCAGGGGGATTATTGAAATGTGCTTATTGTCAGCTAAAGCGAGAAAAGCCGCCAAGGCGGCTCGACAGACGGTTTTAAGAAAAGGCGCTTTGGACGGCTTAGCTTTACCCGGAAAACTGGCTGACTGCTCTTCGCGCAACCCCGAAGAATCAGAACTTTTCATCGTGGAGGGCGACTCCGCCGGCGGCAGCTGTAAAATGGGCCGCAACAGAGCGTTCCAGGCTATTCTGCCTTTGCGCGGCAAGATTTTAAACATTGAAAGAGCAAGGCTCGATAAGATGCTGGCTTCTAAAGAGATTAGAGCCTTGATTATCGCTTTGGGCACGGCCATTGGTGAAGACTTTAATCTGGAAAATTTGAGGTATCACCGCATTATTTTGACTTTGGATGCTGATGTGGACGGATCGCATATCAGAACGCTGCTGCTGACTCTTTTTTATCGCCACTTCCAGCCGATTATCGCCGGGGGACATTTATATATTGCCCAGCCGCCTTTATACAAGATTCAATTGGGAAAAAAAATGGAATATGCCTATAATGATGAGGATAAGGCCGAGATTACGGGCGCTATGAAAAAAGAAGCGAAAGGCAATCCGATTATTCAGCGCTATAAGGGCCTCGGAGAAATGAACCCGGAACAGTTGTGGGAAACGACCATGAATCCGGAAAACAGGATTTTATTAAGAGTGGATATTGAAGATGCTCGGGAAGCTGACCGGGTTTTCGACGTTCTGATGGGCGATGATGTTTTGCCCAGGAAAAAATTCATTCAGGCCCACGCCAAAAAAGTGAAGAATTTAGATATTTAAATATGGCAGAACAAGAAACCGATAAAAAAGGAATAATCAAGGCTTTGATTTTCGCGCTTTTGCTAGCTTTTTTAGGCATCGGGATTTTGGGTTGGCAGTATCGTAAAATAGAAACCGAAAAAATTCCGGTTTTAGAAGAAAAAATTGAGCAAAAAACTGCGGAGTCCGCTTTGGATAAATTTATGCGTGCGCGCATTGGGAAAAACGAACAAGCCGCCTTAAATTACTTAACCGAATTCGCAATGGAGCAGAAAAATAGCGACAGATTTTCATTATTGGGCGATTTTCAAACTTACGAAATTTTAAACCAAGACAAATTGCCCGACGGTCGCTATCGTTTTGCCGTGAAAATTTATGATAGCGACGAAATGAATGATCGGGTGGAAATTATCATCTCGGTCAAAATTTTAGACCGATATTACATTGATTCGATTGAGTTGGGCGGTTGAGATCGGGCGGTTGACTTAAGGTTAAGGCTTTGCTATTATAGGGATGAAGCGCCCAAGGCGCTTTTAAAAAACTCATGTTTAGCAAAATTATTACATTTTTGAAAGAAGTCAAATTGGAGATAAAAAAGGTTAACTGGCCGACGCGCCACCAGACGATCAAGTATACCCTGATTGTTTTGGGGATATCTTTGGTTATCGCCCTGTTTTTAGGGGGACTGGATTTTCTCTTTACCAAATTATTAGAAAAGTTTATACTCTAATATGCCAAAACAACAAATCGAGCAACAGAGGAATTGGTACGTCATTCATACCTATTCGGGGTATGAGGATGCGGTGGCCAAGAACTTGAAGCAGAGAATCGAATCTTTAGGTATGGAAGATAAAATTTTCAACGTGATTGTGCCCAAAGAAAAGAAAATCAAGATTAAAGACGGTAAAAGAAAGGTGCAAGAAGAGAAGATCTACCCGGGATATGTTTTGGTGGAAATGATTGTGACCGATGACTCCTGGTACGTGGTCAGAAACACCCCTAATGTTACGGGATTTGTCGGAGCGGGTACGACCCCGGTGCCGGTTTCTCTTTCAGAAATCGATATTTTAAAGAAAAAGATGGGCGTGGAAACGCCACAGTATAAGATTGACGTCAAGACCGGGGATGCCGTCAAAATTGTCGACGGGCCTTTCAAGGATTTCGACGGCAAGGTTTCCGAAATCGACGAAACCCGAGGCAAAATTAAAGTTTTGGTCAATATGTTCGGCCGAGATACGCCCGTAGAGCTCGATTCATTACAGATTAAAAAGATATGAAAAAAATTAAAGCGATCGTTAAATTACAGATTCAGGCGGGAGCGGCGACTCCGGCGCCGCCCGTGGGTCCGGCTTTGGCCCAGCACGGTTTGAATATTGTTGAGTTTTGCCAAAAATTCAATGCGGCGACAAAATCCCAGCAAGGATTTAAGCTGCCGGTGGAAATCACGGTTTTTGAGGACAGAACCTATGCCTTTAAGGTGAAACAGCCGCCCGCATCCGAACTTTTGAAAAAAGCGGCCGGCATTGAGAAGGGTTCGGGCGCTCCTAATAAAACCAAAGTGGCCAAAATCACTCGTGATCAATTGAGAAAAATCGCCGAACAGAAAATTGAAGATATGAATGCCTCTAATGTCGAAGCCGCCATGAGAACCATCGAAGGCACGGCGAAAAACATGGGCATCACTATCGAGTAGTTTAATTTTTCTATAAAAAATGGAAGAAAAAAAATACGTACGTCCAACCTGGGATGAATATTTTTTGGAACTAATAGAACCAATCGGCGAAAGAGCCACTTGCGACAGGGGACGCAGCGGAGCTGTCATTGTCAGTCCGCATCATACTATTTTAGCTACCGGCTACGTCGGAGCTCCTCCGGGACAATCGCACTGTGATGAAGTCGGCCATATGATGAGGACGGTTATTGATGAAGCAGGCAATCAATCTCAGCACTGTGTAAGAACCTTGCACGCCGAAGAAAACGCCATCTTGCAATGCGCCAAGGATGGCATAAAAATTGAAGGAGCGACGCTTTATTGTAAAATGGTTCCCTGTTACAACTGCGCCATGAGAATCGTCAGGGTGGGCATCAAAAAAGTGGTGGCGCAAAAAAGATACCACGCCGATGCATTATCCGTAAAATTATTCAATGATGCCGGCGTAAAATTGATAGTTATAGATGATACGACGGAAGAATACAAAAATCAATGACCAATAATCCTTATCCGGGGAAATTCATTGTTTTTGAAGGCCTGGACGGTTCGGGACAGTCAACCCA
>MHMD01000006.1:11551-11966 GCA_001819295.1 Candidatus Nealsonbacteria bacterium RIFCSPHIGHO2_02_FULL_43_13
CAGACCGATTTATTAAAGAATTTTTTAACCGAGAAGGGTTTTGAGGTTATTTTAACAAAAGAGCCAACCAAGGATTCGCAAGCCAGCAGAGAAATAAGAGAAACGCTGGACAAGAAGATTAAAATTACTCCGCAAAAACTGCAAGAACTTTTTACTCAGGACCGAAGAGAGCATCTGGAAAATTTGATTATTCCGGCCCTCCAGAAAGGCAAAATGGTGATTTCGGACCGTTATTTTTTTTCCACCTTCGCTTACGGCGCATCAGGTGGCATAGATTTAGAGTGGCTGATTAAAATAAATAACGAGTTTTTACTGCCGGATTCGACTATTATTCTTAAGGTTTCTTCGGAAATTTGCCTTTCGCGGATTGAAAAAAGGGGAGAGGGCATTAAATTATTTGAAAAAGTGGAAAAAC
>MHMD01000007.1:0-12494 GCA_001819295.1 Candidatus Nealsonbacteria bacterium RIFCSPHIGHO2_02_FULL_43_13
CTTTAATTTTTTCAAGATTATCATATTCTGGCACCTGTAAATAAGAGGCGCTACTGGCTTGTTTAACCAAATTGATGCTTTGGCTATTATCATCAATAACTTTCTTAATTTCGGCTTCGTTGGAAATTTTGTCTTGTTTTAAAATTTGATCAAGAATTTCAGATAAGTTGATAGGCGAAGGGACTTTTAATATTTTCTCGGCTTCTTCTAAAGAAGAAAGCCCGTTTATCCCTTCTGAGGGTATAAAAAATGCTGTTAAATCTTCGGTATTTTTTACCGTTTCCGTTTCTTTTATTTGAGGTGTTTGTTTTTGTAAATAATAGTATAAACCGCCGCTGATTAAACTAACGGAAAGTAAAACAATAATTATCCCTATTAAGCTATATCCTTGATTACGAAAGTCTGGTTTCATGTAGGTGGGCGTTTTTATTTTGGAACGGCTATTTGCTCGCCTTCGGCTAAACCGGAGATAATTTCAACCAGATCGTCTTTTCCGTTCAATCCGGTTTGGATTTCGGTCTCTTCCAGCTTTTCGTTTTTGAAAATCCGGACAAACATTTTATCGTTCTTTTTTTCAATGCCCGCTCCAGGGATTATTAAAACGTCATCTTTTTGAGCGGTTTTGATGGTAACGTCGGCGCTCATGCCCGGTTTTATTTCTTGAGGCGGATTTTCAAAACTTATCGTCACTTGGTAATAAACGACTCCTTCAATAAGTTCTTCGGCCGGATTGATCGAAATTACTTTACCGGGGAATATTTGATTCGGAAAAGCGGGCAGTTTTATATCCACGGGATCGTCGATTTTAACTTTGACGATATCTTCTTCATAGATATTAACTTTGATGTCGTAAGGGTCGGCTGGTAGAATAACGATAACATTATCATTTGAAGTCGGCTGAACCGTTTCCCCTATTTTTTTATTAATTTCCGTGACGCGCGCTCGTACCGGACTGCGCAAAGTGACTTCTTTAATTTGGATTTCCAATAAATCAACTTTGGCTCGGGCTTGTTCTACCTGAGCCTGGTAATAAGTGACGTCAGTTTGACGGGGGCCGGCTTTTTTAATAGTTAACGCATCTTCAGCCTCCTTTACATTGCCTTGAGCCGTATTAATATTAGCCAGACCCGTGCTGATATTCGTTTTTGCGGTATCTAAGGAAGTCTTGTCAGCTAAGGTAACAGTGTTTCTGTAATTGACGTTTTCGGTTACGTTTCGAATGACGGTCAGGTCGGCATAAACATCTTCTAAGGCGCTTTTAAGTTTTAAGAAGGCGCTGTCAATATTCTCATCGGTGGGATTGCTTTTAGTTGAGTCAATGTACTGTTTTGTTTCAATCAGAACATTTTCGATTTCGTTTTTTTTGTCTTTAATTATGATTGACTCTTGATCATTGCCGGTGAAATAAATTTTTTGAATCGAATTTACGGTAGTCAGAGTCCCGCTGCCTTTTTCGTATGAAACATCAATGGTGTCTTGCAGGGCTTGCCGAGCGTTTTTAAGGGCGGTTTCAGCGAGCTTGATTTCTTCAAGACTTGTGCCAGCCAATATTTGATTAAATTTGGCTTCAGCAACTTTTTGGGCGAATTGGCTCTCGTTTAATTCGATCTTCAGCTGATTAGTATCTAATCTGGCTAAAGCCGAGCCCGACCAGACTTCCTGGCCGACTTTAATGTAAATCCAGTCGATGGCGCCGGCAGTTTTAAAATTAAGCTTGATTTCTTCGCCCTGTTGAACTTGCCCGGTTTCGGAAACTTCTTGGATGACGCTTCCCTTAACAACTTCAAATAAAGTAAAATCCGCCTTTTTTTCTTTAAGAAAAAAGTTATAAATAATAAGAAAAATTGCAATAACAGCTATGGTGATTAGAGCTATTTTTTTCGTTTTCATATTATAAATACTATCAAAAAAACATAAAAAATCAAGCCCTTGCGGGCCTGAAAATATAAAGTCGAAAACAATTGGAGTTTCTTTAGGGAGAAATGGTGTCAGCTCTGGTTTTTCCTTGGTTTTTGGCACTGAAGGTTCCGCTTTATTTCGAGCGCGCGCTTATAATCTGGTTTATAGGCAAGGGAACGGTCAAGAAGAGACATCACTAAATTTATCGAGCCGTCGTCAAGCAAAACAGCGGCGGCATAGTTGCAATAAAACTGATGGGGTTCGGGAGCGCAACGATGATATGGTTCTTCTTTTTCAAATTGCTTTCGTATGGCGCGTATACGGGTTCTGTTTCGCCGCCGGAGATCTTGCCGCATTTCTTCCAATTCTTTAAGCGAATTCGCGTATCCATCTTCAATCTCCGCTATTTTCCAGCCAGTTCCTTCGGCGGTATTTTCAGCAAAAATTTTTATACCGATTTTATTTATATCTTTTTCCGGGCGGCCGTTTTGCCTGCGCTCCTCTATTATAATTTCCTTTATAGTCATAAAGCCGCCGCCGGCTTTGGAAAACGGCTGTTCTAAAGGCAAACGATGAAGATATTCCTTTTGAAATTTCTCGAAATCGGCTTCCACATCAAAAGATTCATTTGGCGAGCCGGCTTCAGCCCGGCCTGTGGCCGGATTTATCTCGAGCCGTCTTTGATAATCGTTGATTAATCCGGCAATAAAACGCGCCTCGTATGGCCCGGGCGGATATTTTTTCATCATTTCATCCGGCGACAGCCCTCCCAGCTCCCGGTGGGGCAGATAATTTTTCCACTCGGTAATAGCCGGCAGAAAAAGCCTCATCGCCTTTTCATCCGCTCGATACATAATGCGCCCAAGAATACCCAAAATGAGCAAAGATTGAAAAGCCGTGTCTGCTTGCAAAATTTCTTTCTCAATCTCATCCAAGGAAACTTCGCAGTCCAGCCCAAGGCGTTCCAGGACGGCATGGATATCTTGTTTTATTTTATCTATTTTCATAATTTTACCTATCCCTAGTGTTTAACGTTAAAGGTTAAACAGATAAGTTTTGCGAGTGTTGAACACTCGATGTTGCAAACTTCTTCGGCGATATTGAGGGAGGCTTCGCCTCCCTCATTTTGGCCCCGGCTTGATGTCCAAACATCCGTAATTTCGCTTAGCAAAAAAGGTTCCTGACACCTTTTTCCCACCTTGGCCGGTTGAAATTACCCATAATTATTTAAAAAAATAAAATTGTGCCTGTCCCCATTTAACTGTTGCCTTCATGTCAGTGTTTAACAGGTCATCATTTAATTATGAACTTCGCGCCGCTAATTTTTTCTAATGTTTCCAGCGTTGCTTTCACCGAAAGATTATCTGTGGCAATCAGAATGAGCCGGCTGCCAAATTTTTGGGCGAGCGGGGTTAAAAACTCATCACCCCAAGAAGGAGAAAACGTTAAAACGCCTTCAAAATTAATTTCGAGGATTTCTTCAGAGTTAATGCCCTGCAATGTCGGCTGAAAGGCGGCAAACGCCTCCTTGCCCATCTGTCTCGAAATCAATGTTGTCCCAAATTTTTTAAGTTCGATGATCATAGTATTTACAATTAAAATTTAATTATCGCCAAGCAACCCCGGATAGCCATTTTTGATTTAGTGATGTTTAAATCTTCGCTATCGCCCCTTAAATTAAGTTCTGCATCACCACTTCGGAACAATAAATCAATTGGATTTTTTGCAATAACTTCGCGAACGAATTTCAACCCATTGCCCCGCTCTTCGGGAGATCGGCCGGAAATTATTTCGGTAAAAGCAGTCCGAAGAGCATCTTCGTGATTTATAAGCTCTGGTTTTATTCTGCTCAAGGTTTTTAAAACGCCCACGCCCCTGTCGGCAAGAACAATAATTCCCTTGTGTATATCATAACCAAAAAATATTCCGGGCGCATCGGGCCAATTTCCAAGGTTATGGTCATAAGAATTGTTGCCAATTTCGCCTGCAACCGCCACGATGATAGAAAAAATCTTATTCGTCTTTTCGTTGTTTATAAGCAGATCCTGCATCTTAGTTAACCTTGTTTGGAAAACTGCGCTGTTTGAACAATAAAAATCCTGCGGTATTTCTCCGCCAAGAACCGCCCAACTATTCGCCATTTTCGATAAATCGCTAGAAAATATCTCCAAATCCCTTTTTGAATAATACCTGTGTGTGCCACCCGCCTTCTTAAGGGCAACTAATTTACCGCTTTTATCCCAGCGCCTCAACGTATCGATAGAAACACCAAGAAACTCGGCTGCTTCTCTTATGGTTAATAACTCTTCTTCCATGAATTTATTATAGCAAATTATGCAAACTATGCAAGTATTGAACAAAACTATGCAAAACAACCGTTTATACCCTCCGTAAGCCGTAGATGTTGGGGCGGGCTGAAGGAAGGCTTAGTTAAAAAAGCATACAATGTTTTTCATAGCTTCTTTTACTTTAACCCTAATCTCGCCTTCGCAAGCTACTTGCAGGTTTTATCTGCCGTAGCTCGCTTCAGCGAGCGAAGGCAGGGGCTCGTAGAGGATGTTAGAACAAAGATTAGAGAAAACGAAAAAGCGGTGGGGTTAGCACCGCTTTAGAAAACTAACATAAATATTTATCAGTGGGAATGGAAGGAGCCTTTATAACAATCAAAACCGTTCCATCTTTCGCTTTTTTTGTGTGAGTTACGGAACCGCTTTTCACTAATACAAAATCTCCAGGTTTTAATTTCAACACATCCCCCTCAATTTCTTCTTCTAGGCTACCCTTGATTACTATCGTAATTTCATCTACTTCTTTATGGAAATGTCTTTCCCAACTCATCTTGGAATCCAACTTTATCCAAACAACCTCTACTTTTTTGGTATAGAGAGGATTGTTTTCTGGTAAAAATGCTCCGCATAAAAAACCTCTCTTTCCTATCGGTTTATCAACTCGTCCCCTGGAATACATTTAGAACCTCCTTTCCTATTTTATTAAAGAACTCTTTTTCTCCTTGAACAAAAAATACTACCAAATATCAAAAGAAAAGTCAAGCCGACCGAGCCTGACAAAAATTGCAGGGGCTAGTGAACGATGTTAGAACCGTGTTTCAAGGGATAGATAAGGATATTTATGTACCAAACATGGGTTTATTAAAATAAAAAGACCCTTCTTTACATTGTTCCTTGAAGGGTCTTTTATTTTCGAAATTCCTGCTCTCATCTGAGAGCCGAAGGGTTTATTCCGTTAAAGGAAAGGTTGTGTCCTTTGCAGAAAATACGGAGGGAATTATAGAAGTCATCCCTTTGAGACTTATCAATAGCCACCCTGATGTGCCATCTTCGTCCATGTTCGCCAAAGTCGATACCGCTACTGTCCTCTTGAGTGTATCTAAATGGAATAAACATATCTCCGGTCTCAACCTTAAGCTCTTCCTCTATTTTTTTCTTGGTATCGCCCGGGTCTTGTTCTGGCAACATGATATCTATAGATATGGTTTCTCCAGAAATGACTATTCCAGTATAATTCTTGTCTGACATTTAATGTGCTACCTCCTTCCTTTATGTTTTTACATAATTTGAGTTTGAAGATTGACTGACGAATAAAAAAAGCCTTCTACCTAAACAGTAGAAGGCCCTTCATCTTTCGTTATTCATAATTTACCTCCTTCATTAAAGAACTATAGATTGGTTATATAGTCTCCACGCCAATCGTATTTGGCTGAGACTTTTGGCCACCACCACACAGGACGTAATGCATACCTCCAGGCTGCGAAACCCACCAAGACTAAGAAAAGGAGCAATGGTCCAACTAATAAAAGTACCCTGCCATACACCTTATTTCCTTCATCCCAAGTGAGTCTCTCGGCTAATGCCTGACGGCATGCTACAGCTTCGGCATAATAGCCGAGGAACAGGTTTCCCGCCACCACGCCAATGATTATTAAAATATCAACCATTCTTTGTCACCTCCTTTCTGTCTATCATTATACATCCGAACTAAATTTTTGTCAAGTCCACAAATTCTAACTCCACGAGGGGTATATCAAAATTGAGAATACGAAATTTTAATTGCTGAGGTATTCTTTCAGCATCGTCATTAACGTTGTCCTTCCTCGATTTGTTTTGAGGTATTCCTCTCTTCTTTTGGTGTCCCTCTTATTTTTGTAAGCCTCGTAATGAATAAGTTCTAATGGAATATAATATTTTGTAGATTTTGACTTTCCGCTATTGTGTTCCTTCAGTCGCTGGTGAAGATCTTCAGAATATCCTATATAAATAAAATCCCTAGTTTTATTATAGAGAACGTAGACGTAATAGAATTTCATGTATATATGCTGGACAGGCACCAGTCGGCACCTGTCTACGGCAAATTCTACTCTCGCTTATATCGAAACCAAGTAACATTTGTATCTGCCGGAGCAAGGCGCAGAATTGTGCCTTGCAGGGGCTAGTGAACGACGTTAGAACCAGGATTCAAGAAAAAAGCCTGGAAGACGGTGCTCCCAAGCTTTTATTTATAGATAAACTACCTCAATCTTATCAAGATCGTTAGGAAAAGATTTATTTCTTCCCCTTAACGTAACGATAAATATTTTATTGAAACTAGGATAAAGAGCCATCGCATAACTGTCACCGTTTACGTGGCAAACCTTATCACCTAATTTGAATACCGGAATAAAAACAGTAGCCTTAATCCCCCTTTGATTTAATTGCTCTTCCGTTAAGCGTTTTTGTTCTCTCAAGATATCCTCGGCTATTATTCTTCCTTTTTCATTTTTAATTTCTCTCCCGGTTGGAAAAAATTCATATTCAATACCCTGTTTTTGTAATGCTTTCGTAATTGAGGTGCCACCCCCACAAAGTATGAATAAACGGTCTGAGGAATTCGTGATCGTAAAAAGCCAATCATAGAAAGTCGTTTTTTCTATTACATCCCCCGAAGCCTTTATTAGAATGTCCATCAATTACCTCCCATATGTAATTTTTAAAGTATATTTTATATTAAAGAATTAAATAAAAAAAATCAAGCCCTCTCGGGCCTGAAAATTTCAAAATCAAAATATCGAAGTTATTTAATATTCTAGTTTTATTCCGACCTTTTCGGCTATTTCTTGAATCCATTTTTCCAATCTATCAACCTTATGGGTAAGCATAACCATTTCTTGAAAGTATGTGTCAGCCTTTTTGGCATAGGCGTCAACGGAAGTTTGAAGATTTCTAAAATCTTCTTTTAGCTCTTCGAGGTCTTGTTTGGTGGCAACTTCTTCTCTGGTAGCGAAAACCTCTATAAGTTTTTGAATGTCTTTATCATCAAGCATATTTTTCTGATTTTATTTTATCAATCCTAAAAAACGGTGTCAAGTTTTTGCAGGGGTACTCCGACTTGAACGGAGATTAATGCTTTTGGAGAGCATCGTTCTGCCATTGAACTATACCCCTACGTCCGCCCAAGGCGGGCGGGATTATTTCTTGCTTTCCTTATGGGCAGTGTGTTTTCTGCACCATTTGCAGAATTTCTTCAATTCTAACTTATTATCGCCCACGGCTTTAGTCTTGCGGGTGAAGTAGTTGGTTTTCTTGCAAACCTGGCACTGTATTTTGATAAATGGTTTTTTTGCCATATGAGCCAATGATCGGATTTGAACCGATGACCTACTCCTTACCATGGAGTTGCTCTACCGCTGAGCTACATTGGCATCTAAAAAATCAGTGGGCAGGGAGGGATTCGAACCCCCGAAGGCCGAAGCCAGCTGATTTACAGTCAGCCCCATTTGACCGCTTTGGTACCTACCCAATACTATTTCGTATTAACTATATAATAAATCTGGCTAATTGCCAATATCTTTACCGTGTTTCTGGCGCCATTCTTCGATCTTCTTATGGTCGCCTGAAAGCAGAACATCGGGCACGCGCCATTTTTTAAAGACTTCGGGGCGCGTATACTGCTCGTATTCGATAAAGCCCTTATCTTTGGTGATTCTTTCTTTAAGTAATTGGGGCTTGCCTAAAACTCCGGGAATCAACCTCGCCACCGTCTCGATAACCACCATGGCTGGCAACTCCCCGCCCATCAAATCGTAATCGCCGATAGAAACCTCCTCATCAACCAGGTGCTGGACTACTCTTTCATCCACGCCCTCATAACGTCCGCAAATGAAAATAAGATGCTTAGCCCGGGCAAATTTGTAAGCCATCTTTTGATCGAACTTTTTTCCCCTCGGCGTAAATAAAATTACCTTGGCGTTTTTTTTCTTTAAGGCTTTGATGGACTTAAAGAGCGGTTCAATCTTGAGGACCATGCCTAATCCCCCGCCGAACGGCCGATCGTCAACTGTTTTATGCCTGTCCCGAGTCCACTTCCTAAGATTATGCACATTAATTTTAATCAGGCACTTTTTTTGAGCGCGGGCGATCAGCGACTCTTTGAGATAGGAGTCAAAAATATTCGGGAAAATAGTGATAATGTCGAATTTCAACATGGAAAAGTAAAGCCGTACTATCATCATAATAGCACGGCTCATCGAGAATTGTGAACTTGAAGGAAGCTTAAAATCCTCTCTAAATCCGGCTTCAGAATGCCTTGGCAAACGACTCTTTGGCGTCCTAGCGGAAAAGGGTTGGTTTGATTCAGGGAAATCAGCACATTGTCGGGTTGGGCGAATTGCGCTATTCCATAAGCGACAATGTCTTGAGGAACGATTATTTCTAGGTGATTCGGCACGGTTGATTGGTCCACTCCCAGGCCAATGGTTCGTAAGGCGCGGATAAGCGCGTTAATTTCAATCAAGTTTTGCAGATGAAGCGTTCTTTTGTCGAAAGACCTGGTAATTTGAGTGAGTTGTTTCCGCCTGTCTAGTTTAATCTTGAGGAAAAATCTAGTTTTTTCTTTATCATTCGGGATGTGCGGATTTTCGACCAAACTTATCTCTTCCGGTATAATTTCGCAGGTTTTTAGTTTCTTCATATTCTTTCTAGAAAAAACAAATCTCCAGGGCAGATTGACAAGGTAGACGCTCGCTTCATTGTGAAGATACTTTCTGATCTCTAAAAGCGGCGTTTCTGCTTCGGGTACGGCTCCGGCGATTAAGCTCTTTAGCTTCTCTATTAATTCCGCATTGTTTAGCTGAACGCCCGTTAAAGCTTGATGTCTTTGCCTGAATCTTTTCATAGCATGAGGTATGATTTCGATGCCGTCAATTTTCATTCTCTTCCTCCCGCGGCTTTTTATCAAAGTGCGAACAAAAATACGCTACATCACTATAGCGTATTTTTGTTCTAACGTCAAGGATACGTTTTAGAGTTTTAATTCATCAAGTCCCGATCCTTCGGGCCTTCTTTCATATCCTGATTCCTCGGGTCTTCTGACGCGAGGTCCTCGGCCACCCTCTGGCTCTTCGATTTTTAAGTTCACTCTCGCGTGGTTCTTAAGACCGATAATGCGAACCAAAGTTCTGATGGCTCTCGCAGTTGAACCTTCGCGGCCCACGATTTGGCCCATGTCTTCGGCGTGGACGTTCAATGAGAGTAAAACTCCCATCTCATCAACCTTGCGGTCGACTTTAACGCTTTCCGGATGGTCAACCAACGATTTTACAACGTAATCCAGGAATTGCTCGTCAACAGTTTTTTTGTCTGCCATGTTAGCTAAAATTCTTTATCATTAATCCTCTAAATAGTAGCCCGACCTTTAAACAGCGTAACTGCTACTAAACTACTGCCCTAATTATACTCCTGTTTAAATAGATTGTCAACGGCCTGCCCCAAGTCGCGTCGAAGGGTGGGCACGGAAGGAGTCGAACCTTCCACTTCTTCATTATCAGTGAAGCGTTCTACCGCTGAACTACGTGCCCTCAAAACACTTTTAATTTTAGCCAAAAACTACAACCTTGTCAAAACAAAAATGAGTGAGGTGGGGCCTCTTTCATGTTGGAGGTTTCATGTTGGAGGCGAAGCCTCCAACATTTACGCCTTTGATATTCTGCTGATTTAAAACGAAAAGGTCTTGGACGGATCCAAGACCTTTCTTCTTGTAGGTTAAGGCTCTTCCCGCAGTAAGTCCTCGGTTTCCTTCATCAGGTCTCGACCTTCCTGCATCCATTTATCAAAAGCTGCTCTGGATTTTTTCATCGCCTCGTCCACCCGCGGTGCATATTGCTCGACAACGATTTTCTCTGCGGCTAAGCGATCCGATGTTGATTTCAACACCTGATCAATTTCCGCAAAAATTTTAGCCACCTCATCTTCCGCCGTCGACAAATCTGCATATGCCTTATCTTCTTTTTCCATTGCCATCTCCTTATTTTATTTTCCCCGTAGCATTGATCTTCCTTTGAAAATCAATCTTACGGAGAGGAGAGCCAAACATCTTTTAAAAAGACTGTCTGGCTCTCTCTTAGAATGAACTACTACTTAGTTCGGGGTGGGGAGAAAGAAGGAGAAGTTCTTGTTCTGTCTAATCCTTGCTTTTGCAAAGAAAGAACAATTACCTTTTTATGAACCTCATCGGTTCAACCCGTGCCTTCTCCCCGCCTGCCTACTTACTGAAAGAGATTTTTTGGAGTTTTTCTTCGGTTTCCCGTAAGATTTCTGCCATGAACTCTTTTGCAAATTCGAGAAGTTCCTCTTTAGGAATACCTGTTTCCTGAGCAAGTTGTCCGATCTCTTTCTTGACGTTGTTCGCGTCGGCGAGACCTCTTATTTGGAAATCACGGATTTTTTCCCGCTTCAGGACAGCGTAGGCAATCTCGGCCTTTCGTTCCTTTGATATAGCCATCTTTCTCACCTCCTTCAGAAGATAAATTAGGAACGTACTTCATTCCTTTTCTTCTACCATAATTATAGCATGCTATTTTGGATTTGTCAAGGTTTTACGGAACCAAAAACCGCCTTTGGGGCGGTTTCCTGCAAATTAACTAACACGTAGTTCCTTAGAGTTGCCTCGTAAGATCGATATTTAAAGGCCATTGATCAAGGCCTCAGAATTAAGGAGAGAATTCTCACTCCTCAATTCGGTCAACGCTGTTTTTTCTCAAATAGCGAGCAATATGCCCGAAGGCATATTAATCAATATAGAAGAGAAAAAAATAATGTAGTGATCCATGCACAGCTTCCGCTACGCATGCCTTGTTCATGTTGTTCTCTATATCGCTATAAAGCATGGACTATATCTTCACCCAACAATTTGTTGGGGCTCGGCGTGTAGTCTCTGAGGGGTCATCCGCCATTTGGCGGAGACTTCCCTGCTGATTGTCTGCACCGAAAGCATTTTTACTCATATTAATCTATTTTAACACGAGTAGCTTCCGGATACACAGGTTTTCCAGCATATAGCCAAGTTTTTTAATAAGGATTGCTCCTCAAAAGTCGCAACGTGCAGTTTGCACCAACGACTTCATTCTTGTTACCGATCTTAGCTTAGGTCCACAATAAAGTGAAACGTCGGCTACTACCGGCTTCCCTAATGTGACGGGCGGTGAGTACAAGATTCAGGAACGTATTCATCGCGCCATAGCTGATACGCGATTACTAGCGATTCCAGCTTCATGAGGGCGAGTTGCAGCCCTCAATCTGAACTGAGAGGCCGTTTGTGCGATTAGCTCCGGATTACTCCTTCGCAACGCGCTGTCGGCCCCATTGTATCATGTGTGCGGCCCAGGGCATCAAAGGGCCGTGCTGATTTGGCGTCATCCCCACCTTCCTCCTGGTTGTCCCAGGCAGTTCTCTGTGACATATAAAACACAGAGTAGGGGTTGCGCATGTTAATCCATTTAAGGGTGCGTCTCAAGATACATGCTGACGACCATATTCTTCCATAATTACTTATGGTATGGACTATACCATTTCCCGATAAAGCGGGAACCAGCGTGTAATGGCAATATTATTACCATTAAGTTCTCCTAGTCCTGGTGGAAAACTAAGTCTCTACGGGGTACGAATACTAATTTTTGCAATTTCAACGAATATGCCAAGATGTTGTCTAAAAATTTCTTCGATTCAAAACGAGAAATATATAGACAAAAAATTCTTGCACTTTTGTAATAGTAAACTTTTGTGTTGCTAATGCCGATTCTGCTAAGAAGTTTCTTGTCGATTTCTGCTTCAATTCTTCTGGCGTAAACAATCCGACAGTCGTTTCGTAAGTTCTTGTCGATCGATCCATCACCGTCAAAGCGTCCGGCAAGATACGCTCGGATAACTTTAATTCTTTTCAATTTGTTTAAACTGTTTTTAGCTAAAACAAATTCTCTCAATAATGGCCGGCTGTTTACGAACAGATGATGTCTGTTGAATTTTATTCTATCTTTCGAAAAATGTTTTTCCAGGAATTTTCTGAAAACGTCGATTAGGTCGGAATTTGTATTGCTAAGTCCGATCGAACTTGCCCACCAATAACTATCGGCACACCAAAGACCAAGAATGTAAGCGTCTTTCTCTTTCGAAAAGAAATTACAAAAATTAGTATTCGTACTTCCCACGGTATTGCCCATTCCTTAATTATATCATTAAAGAATTAGGGTTTCACCGTTATGAGCTGGTTTTTACACTAAAGATTGCTCTCTAGTGGGTCGTTTACCTTATATTTTTAAGGTATCAACC
>MHMD01000007.1:12509-12612 GCA_001819295.1 Candidatus Nealsonbacteria bacterium RIFCSPHIGHO2_02_FULL_43_13
TAATGTCCTTGTGGGTAGTCCCGCATTTCTGCGAGACGTCATTAGTCTGTCAAGCCCTGGTAAGGTTCCTCGTTTGTTGTCGAATTGAGCCACATGATCCACC
>MHMD01000008.1:0-2722 GCA_001819295.1 Candidatus Nealsonbacteria bacterium RIFCSPHIGHO2_02_FULL_43_13
AAAAGTGGAAAAACTTAAAAAAGTATGGCAGACGTATGAGGTCTTGCCAGCTCGCTTCGAAAATGTTTATATGATTGATGGCGAGAAAACGATTGAGGAGGTTTTCTCCGAAGTAAAATCGCTAGTTCATTCTAAATTGAATTTATAGGAGGTGAAGATGGATAAGTTTTTGGACCTGGTGGAAATTGACGCTCATAATCTATCGGAAGCCTGGTTTTTGTGCATCAGGAACTTATTTGAGCACGGTTACCAATACAAGATTGATTGGGGCAGCTACGCGGGCCAGCACAGGCTGGAATTCGATTTTGTCAGAGTGCGCGTTCGTTATCCCGGGGCAAAGCCGCTTGTGCCTGATGTGCCTCAAGGCATTCCGCCGCCCAGCACCATGGAATATGTTGAAAGTTATTTGCCGTATTTGATGACCGGTCATAAAAAGGAAGGGGAGCAATATACTCACGGGCAATATCTTGAACCGCAGATTCCCAAAGTGATTGAAATGTATAAGAAGGGCGGATTTGAAACTAACCAGGCGTGCATGGCGGTTGGTGACCAAAACTCGATTAACCTTTCCGACCCGCCGTGCTTGAGACAGATCGATACGAGAGTGAGATACGGCAAACTCCATTTTGTGGTCTATTTTCGTTCCTGGGACCTTTGGGCCGGCTTTCCCTCAAACTTGGCTGCCATTCAGCTGATGAAAGAATATATGGCTTCAGAGATCGGGGTGGCAGACGGCGAATTAATCGTGGTGAGTAAGGGTTTGCACCTTTATGAGTACGTTTGGGAGATGGCGAAAACAGCAGTTGGTTTATAACTATTAGAAAGGGGCTTCTTTTAGAGAGGCCTCTTTTCTTTCGGAATAAATTTGCTAAGATGAATAATATGGAAGTTGCAAAAATTATTGATCAGACGTTTTTAGAAAAAGGGGCGAGTGGCCAAAAAATTAAGGAAGTTTGCAAAGAAGCCAAACAATACGGTTTTCGCGGGTTTTGCGTTTTACCGGAACATACTAAGTTCGCTAAAGAATGTCTTCAGGGCAGCGGCATTAAGGTAACTACCCTGATCGACGAACCGACTGGTGCAAGCGAGCACAAAGCAAGGATGAAAATGTCCCAGGAAGCGGAAAAAGCCGGTTCTGACGAGATTGACGTGGTTATGAAAATCGACGACTTTAAAAACGGCAAATACGAAGAGGTTCTGGCCGACCTGAAAGAAATCTGCAAGGTTTTACCGACCAAGGTAATTATCGGTTCGGGCTACCTGACCGACGAGGAAATAAAAAGAGCGTCAGAAATCGTAAAAACTGCCGGCGCTATTTGCGTAAAAACCGCCACCATCAACGATCCTTTAGACCGCGCGGAGTTATTAGAAAAAGCTAAACATATCAGAATTATGAAAGGATCTGCCCCTGGGCTTTTGGTGAAGGCAGCCGGCAGTATCAGGACTCTGGCCGATTTGGGGATGATGGTGCAGGCCGGTGCTGACATCATCGGCACAAGCTCCGGAGTAGAGATTGTTAATGAGGCCCGCAATATTAAAACTGAAATTAAGCAAGATAACCGCATAATTGAATGAAGATTTATCAACCAACCATTGGTTTGGAGATACACGTTGAACTGAAGACTAAATCTAAAATGTTTTGTTCTTGTTTTAACGATCCGGACGAAAAACAACCCAATATTAACGTTTGCCCAATTTGTATGGGGCACCCCGGAACGTTACCGGTGATCAATGAAGAAGCTGTTAAAAAGGTTATTAAAACTGGCCTTGCTCTAAATAGCAGCATTCCGGAAAATTCCAAATTCGACCGAAAAAACTATTTCTATCCAGATCTGCCCAAAGGCTATCAAATTTCCCAGTACGATGAGCCGCTTTGTAAAGGTGGGTTTTTAACTATTGATGGCCGCAAGATTGATATCACCAGGGTCCATCTTGAAGAAGATACGGGGAGGTTAATCCATCCCCCAGCTACCGATTTTTCTTTGGTAGATTTTAACCGGGCTGGCATTCCGCTGATGGAGTTGGTAACCGAACCGGATATTACCTCGGCCAAGGAGGCCAAAGCCTTTGCCGAAGAATTAAGACTGGTTTTAAGATACTTAGGAGTCTCGGATGCAGATATGGAAAAAGGCGAAATGAGAGTTGAGGCGAATATTTCTATAAGCGACGGCCTGCCTGCCGGCAGGCAGGGTAAAAAACTTGGCACAAAAGTTGAAATCAAAAACCTCAATTCGTTCAGGTCGGTGGAATACGGTATTAACTACGAGATTGCTCGGCAGGAAAAGGTTTTGAAGGCTGGTAAAAAGGTGGTTCAGGAGACTAGGGGCTGGGACGCCGCCAAAGAGCTAACCGTCACTCAAAGAATCAAAGAAGAGGCGCATGATTATCGTTATTTTCCGGAACCGGATTTGCCGCCTTTGCAGTTTGCGTCGGCTGATGTCGAGAAAATCAGAGCCGAAATCCCCGAGTTGCCTCAAGGGAGAAGGGGCCGTTTTAAAAAAGAATACGGTCTTGTGTTTCAAGAAATTGAAATTTTTGTTCAAAATAAAGGACTGGGTGAATATTTTGAAAAAGTAATCAGCGAATTTCCGCCCAGGCTTCCTCGAGAAAAGATTTTAAAGTTAATAAAATTAGCCGCCAATTACCTCATTAGCGATTTGCAAAGTTTGCTTGGAGGAATGCTGGTTACCGATAAAGCTTTTAAAATAACTCCGGAGAATTT
>MHMD01000008.1:2763-9597 GCA_001819295.1 Candidatus Nealsonbacteria bacterium RIFCSPHIGHO2_02_FULL_43_13
GCAAAATAGCCAAGACGGTTTTGCAGGAGATGTTTATGACGGGCGGCGATCCGTCTAATATTATCGAAGCAAAAGGCCTGGCCCAGATTACCGGTAAAAATGAAATTGAAGCGGCAATTCAGAAAGTTATCTCTCGAAACCCTCAAGCGGTTGAGGATTATAAAAAGGGGAAAGGAAATTCTCTCCAGTTTTTGATTGGCCAGGTGATGGCCGAAACCCGCGGGAAAGCCAGCCCTGGGATGACCGGCGATCTTTTAAAGACTCTCTTGACAAAAACTCAATAAAACGGTATAAATGCATCATCAATTACGCTTTCGAAAAGGAGGAAGATAAGTGTTTTTAGGTACTTTTACAAGCAAGATAGATGCGAGAGGGAGAATTCTAATTCCCGAAGAATTTAGAAGACATGGCCTCGAGGGAGAGACAGAGGTGTTTTGTGTCGGGTGCGGAGATCATCTCGAGATTTGGACCCAAGAAGCATGGGCAAAGGAGCAGCCGAGGATGAAGAAATTCCTTGACAAGGTTCTAAACTAGTGCTATAATATACACGTAAGCTGATTAAGGTAGGTTTGCTCTTACCAGGCTGCGAAGGAGAAAGAGGCCCATTAATTTAGGCTTTAATCTTTTTCCTTGCCAGCCTGGTGAGAAAAAAGGAGGTTCTTTAATGAAACTATCGGGTAAGTTCTCGGTGCGCGTTTTGGCCAAACTCCATAATACAACGTGGAGTCATCTGGCCTTCGTCCGTGACGCCTATACCGGCACCACGGAAGTCGTTCCCGAATCAAAGTAGTTCGGGTAAGAGGGGAGCATCTTAAAGATGCTCCCCTCGATTTATTTTTTGACGAAAATTTTTACTAACTTTTCCGCCGCTTTTTGATTTTTTATCCAATGAATTCGTTTGTCCCGTTTGAACCAGGTCATTTGGCGTTTGGCGAAATGTTCTGTTTCTTTCTGGAGACGATTAAAGAAAAGAGATTTTTCAAAACTAACTGATTTCGGGATTTCCGAAATCCTCTCAAATTTGAGTGGATTTCGGAAATCTTTAATCGTTTTTAGATATCGGGCAATCCAGCGGTATTCCAATCCGAACTCTTCCAGTCTTTTCCAGGAAACGCCGGATTGATGAAGTTTTTTTACTTCATCAACCATGCCTATTTTTAATCTTTGCTGTAAACGCTTGGCGATTAATTTTTTAAGGTCTTGGGGCGTTTTTTTAATGCCGACCATTAAAACTGGGTAGGGAAGCGGCTCTTTTTTTAGAATTGGTACCGGTTTGCCCGATTTCATCACTATTTCCAAAGCTCGAATCAGTCTCCGGCGGTTTGATCGATCGATATTTTCAGCTCTTCGTTGGTCAAATTTTTTAAGTTTTTCGAATAATTCTTCGGCGCTCAAATGTTCGAGGTCGGACCTCAATCGCCAATCCGGTTTAATTTCAGGAATAATAATGCCGTCAATTATTGCCTGAATATAAAAACCTGTGCCGCCGCAAAGAATAGGCGTTTTACCCTTTCTCATTATCTGGGCGATGGCTTTTTGCGCCAATTTGCGGTACTGGACGACGTCAAACCTCTTTTGGGGCGAGACAACATCAAGGAGGTGGTGAGTAACGCCCTTCATCTCCTTTTGGGTTATTTTGCCGCTGCCTAGGTCCATGCCTCGATAAACTTGGCGCGAATCAGCCGAAATAATTTCACCATTGAATTTCTTAGCCAGGTTTACAGCCAGAGCCGATTTGCCTGAAGCTGTCGGCCCCAGAATAACTACCAGTTTTTTAGCCATGCTTAGTAAGCTTGCTTAAAATATTTCTCCGGCGTTTTTTTTCTTCTGAAGGAACACCGTCTTTTAATTTTGAGGCAATGGTTCCGGGCCTCGATGAATATTTGGAAATATAGGCTATATCAAAATTGATTTTCTTGAACAGTTTGACGGTATTTTGGAATTGTTTTACCGTTTCCCCTGGAAAACCTACAATCACATCGGTTGAGAGATTGATATCGGGCATTTTTTTCCGGATTTTTTTTACCAGATTTTGATATTGTTTGATGGTATAGTTTCTCTTCATTTTTTTAAGAATCGCATCATCGCCCGATTGAACCGGTAAATTAAGATACCGGCCGAATTTTTTACATCCAGCTAGAGTATTGATCAATTCATTAGAGAAATTTTTAGGGTTGGGGGACATGAAAAAGAACTTAAATTCGCCCGAAATATCGTTAACCATTTTAATCAGTTCGGTAAAGTTAATCGCGCCCGACTGGTAGTCGTTAACATTTTGGCCCAAAAGCCAGATTTCTTTAGCGCCATTTTTAACAAGACGACAGATTTCCTTTAGAATTGCTTGATAAGGGCGGCAGATTAATCTGCCTCTGGCGAAAGGGACAACGCAATAGGCGCAAAAATTATTGCAGCCGTCGGAAATAGGCACATAGGAAACAGTACTACGGACTAGTCTGTGGTACTGTTTAAGGAACAGGTCTTTTTTATCCCAAATTTCATCAAATATTTTCTCGAGATTTTTTCTGTCTTTTTTAAGAATACAGCCGGTTAACACTTTTTTTGCTTTGATTCCTTTAAGCTTCATCGGCATGCCGAAAACCCGGTCAACGGCCGATTGTCTGACTGAACACATATTAACGACGATTAAGTCGGCTTGTTTGGCGCTTAGAGCCGGTTGATAGCCGCGTTTTTCTAAACCAGCGGCGATTCTCTCACTGTCCGATTTATTCATTTGGCAGCCGTAGGTAATGAGATAATATTTCACGCCTCTATCTTAGAACAGAAAAGCGGCCATTTCAAGGTCGCTTTTACTGCGCCTTATATTACATATCTATTCGACTGGAGCCAATTTGGGTAATAAGCTTTTTATCGGCGCGACATTGGTTTCGGCAGGCATGACACAGTTGAAAGCGGCGATGCAACCCTTGTCGTCTTTCTTGATGATCACTCGGCCGTTTTGGCAGAAAGTTGCGGTGGGCTTGGCTATTTGCGGGCACGCGACCTCCTCTTTGACCTGTTCGATAACATTCTTTCTTATCTGAAGAAGCTTTTGAATAACTTGCGGATTGTTTTGGACTCCCGTTTTTAAGCTATCCAGAATTTCCATTTGTCTTTCCTTCACGCCGCCGATTTTTTCAATATAGTCTTGGAATTTTGTTTGGTCTTCGGGAGACATCTTTTCCACATCGCCTTGGAGTCTCTTTAAGGCATTTTCTTGGGCTCTTTGGATGGCTTCTTTAGCTGCTTCAGGTACTTTTTCTTCTAACGCCTTAAGAGTCTCTAGGTTTTTAAAATCTTTGAACTGGCTTCCTTTAACCTCATCAAGATTTTTTTCTAATCTTTCCTGGAGCTTATTTTTATCTTCTAACTTGGTCATCACTTCTCCGAATTTTTCAAGATGTTGTTCTCTGGCTTCTCGGATTCTTTCCATGGTGGTGGTAGCAACCTTAGCCTCCAGTTTTTCAAGAATTCTCTGTTGAAGCGTTTGCTGCTGGATGAATTTATCCAAAAATTTACCGACTTCATTATTACCATCAGCTTTTTCTTTTATTTTTTCAACAGCGTTTTTGACGTTTTCAACTTCTTTCTGAAAATTTTCAGTAGCTTTTTTAAGAATTTCAGGATCCTGGGTTTTTTCAGCCATCTTCTTGAGTTCGATTAATTTTTCATTGGCGAATTTTTCTCGAAGCGCCGCTTTTTTAACCGGGTCTAAAGTGATAGCGCTTTGAATCGTTCTGCCCATATTTTTGAAGAAATAAAAGGGACTATCGGGTAAAACAGTTGATTCTGAGACGCCGAGGTCTTGGGCGCTTACGTTTTCATCCAGGGCTACGGCCTGAGTGCCGTTTTCCGTTTCTTGAGCTAAAACGATGCTAAAAGCGAATAGCAGGCAGAAGCTTAAGATAAGAAAATTTAATATTTTCATATTCACAATTAATTAATGATTAATTTGATAATCGACCTTTAATGTATTTTTTCTTTTTTCTCTTTCAGAAAGAACCTCCATTGTTCTAAGAATTCCACAAATAATTGGAAAGGCATATCAAGCAGCGAATTAAAAATGACTGCGACCGCATTGTATTTGGTCCATTGATTTGATAGCCAGCGACCGACTTGAATGATAGGCAGGGAGAAGAGATCGATGAGACTGTTAAAAAACGTGTCTTTTTCTTTTTCGACCACCAGTTCTTTCGCTCTTTGGCGGATTTTTACGCCGGCAAAGGAAATCATGGAAACGAAAAGAAGGAAGATAACGACGGAAAGTACGCTGAAGTGTAATTTTTGAAGCCCCCAGACAATTAGGCCGTAAGAGACAACAAAGCTTGCCAGATAAAAGACTCCCATAAAGAGATTTAATATTAATCCTCGGCGAGGAGACGGTTTGATTCCGTAAATATCCTTTTTTTCTTTGCCATAAGCTATTTTCATTACCTCCATAATGACGAGATCTTCATTGTGTTTTGAGGGCGGGTGGATGGAAAGCACTAAAAAGAACATTAAAATAGGCGGGGCGATAACGCTTAGCGCCGATGTCATATAGTCAAATTGTTGGGTGACGTATTTATCAAAAGGAACTTCAATGGCAATCGCAATTAAAACTTTGGTAAGAAAGATGGAAAGAGTGCTATAGACGGCTGCTCGGCTCATTTTTTGGCGAACTTTTTTTAATCTTAGACCGTAGGCTTCTTTGATTTTACTTTCTAAAGCATCTGGATTTTTAAGGTTTTCGTAGGCTGCAGAAGGATTTTGGGCGACAATATCGCCCAAGATCAAGTAAGGAGTGTCGTATCTTTCGCAAACGGCGTAGAATTTTTCCGAAAGCGGATGTTTTAATGCATTTTCAATTTTTTTCCAGATCTGATAAATATTTGAAGAAATTTCGTTTAAGGCGGGGTGGGGGAGATTCGTCCAATCTGGATACCACCTTCTTAAAAGATGATACGTGATAGTTGGCTCATCAAGTTTAAAAAGTGCTCTCTGAACAGCTATATAAAGCTGGGTATCTGCTTCGTTTTCGTTAATGCTGGGCATGCCCGCTCTTTCTTTTATCCGGATGCCTTCTTTCATTACTTCCATCATGAAATCAATCAAGGCATTCTCTTTTAAAGAAAGGGAGAGTATTTCTTCAATCTCGCAAGCCGCCACTCCAAAAAGCCAATCATAAAGATACATTTTTGCTTTTTCTTTTTTGGGCGCCGGAGAGTTTTCCAGGGAAAAAACGTATTTATCTATCACTTTTTGGGTTTCGGCGATTTTCGATTCGGGAATGGTTTCGTTGGGGAAGTGTCCGCCGCGAATTAGTTCGTGGATAAAAGGTTCGGCGATGTTTTCATCTTTATTCAGGTTCTTTTTCAGAAATAGCCTTCTTTTCAGAATTCTTTCAATCGCCGTTTTTCTTAAAAGATGTTCTTCTCGCCAATCAATCACTCCTCTTATTTTTTCATAGAAGGAAGCCACTCTACTCGCTACCTCGTCTACGCTGATGGTGCTGACCTCTTCTTTTGGTTGAAGACTTCGAGACCATTCTTGATAGCGGTTGATCAAACGTTGAGTTGATGGGGTAAGTTCTTGCATATATTTTTTATGAAATTATCTAAAGTGACGATACCAAGATCTCCTTTGCCTCTTTCTCTGACGCCGACGGCGGTGCTCGAAATTTCTTTATCGCCAATAACCAGAATGTAAGGGATTTTTTGCATTTCAGCTTCTCGTATTTTTTTACCAAGGGTTTCTTGCGCGTCGTTAATTTTGACTCGGAAATCTTTAAGTTCACTTTTAATCTTATTGGCATATTCAACATGTCGATCGGCGATGGGTATGATATGAATTTGGACGGGGGACAGCCAGAAGGGCAAAGCTCCCGCGTAATGCTCTAGCAAGAAAGCCATGGTTCTTTCAATGGCGCCTATGGACGAACGGTGAATGACGATGGGAGTTTTTTTCTGACCATCCTTATCGATATAAGTAAGATTAAAGCGCTTGGGCATTACGAAATCATATTGGATGGTGAAGGCGGTGTCCTCTTTGCCGGCAAAGTTTTTCATTTGCACGTCAATTTTCGGTCCGTAAAAAGCCGCTTCTTTTTCCGCTTCGAAGAAAGGCGCTTTTCTTTGGGTTAAAACTTGCCTTAAAACGTTTTCAGCAAAACTCCAGGCGTCGTCGTCTTTGTAATATTTTTTGCCGTCCTTCTTATCGCCCAAAGAAAGGCGGTATCTGAAATTTACTCCCACTTTCAATCCTAAGGTTTCGGAGACATATTCGATTAAATCCAAAACGCTGTTAATTTCATTTACAGCTTCATCTTTTTGGCACACAATATGAGCATCAGCTAAGCAGAAAGACCTTACCCTGATAAGACCGGTCAGTTCTCCCGATTTTTCATAGCGGAATTGCTTGGCCAGTTCCGCGATTCTGAAAGGCAGTTCTTTATAGGATCTGGGCTGCGAGGCGTAAAGCTGGAAATGGTGGGGACACGTCATGGGCCTCAAAATAAACTCTTCATCGTCGATTTTCATGACGGGATACATCGATTCTTTGTAATAAGGATAATGGCCTGAAGTTTTATATAATTCAATTTTCGCAAGTTCCGGTGTGTAAACATGCTGATAGCCTCTTTTGATTTCTTCGTCAACGACGAATCTTTCAAGCTCTCTCCTGATAATCGAGCCTTTTTCGGTAAAGAGAGGCAAACCCTTGCCCACTAAATCCGAGAAAACAAAAAGGCCGAGCTTTTGGCCCAAAATGCGATGGTCTCTTTTTTCGGCTTCTTGTTGTAATAATAAATAATCGTCCAGTTCCTTTTTACTTCCGAAAGCTAATCCGTAAATTCTTGTT
>MHMD01000009.1 GCA_001819295.1 Candidatus Nealsonbacteria bacterium RIFCSPHIGHO2_02_FULL_43_13
TTATTATACTCTAAATAAACACTGCTGTCAACTACCCCAGGACGCTTTTTTCTTTTAAGGCCCTAGCCGCTTTTTCTCTTTTGGCAATTTGCTTCTTTTTATATTTTTTCAGTAATGCCTGAAGCTCGTCTCGCACAGCACTAATCGCTTTAAAAATATTGTCCGCCCTGGCTTCGACCCGAATAATCTCACCCAAAATTTTAATATTCGCCTCTGCGTAATAAATCTCCCCCTTCTGGTGATGACGCGTCTCGAGAGCCACCTCAACATAGGCCGTAATAGGTGTTGTAATGTAGGACATTAATTTATCTAAAACGCCTATCTTTTCGTCAATCGCCCTTTTTAACCTTAAAGTTAACTCTAAATTGGTTGCCTTAATAATAGTTTTCATCATATTAAAATATTGTACCAAAACAACTATTTCTTGGCTAATGGTCTAAATAAAATGCCCCTCGCTTTGATGCCGAGGGGCATTTGACTCCTTAAGACGGTTTTGATTTCTTAAGTTCTTCAATCACTTCCTTTAGCTCGTGGATAAGAATGCAGTGCTCTTCTGCATAAGGGAGATAGTACCTCTCCGTTTCTGCGATCTTGAAGGCTATCTTTTCCGGCGAAAAATTCCACATCGTTAAAAGATTATGAAGCCGGTCGGGAAGCTTAAACAACCAGAAGTCTCTTGGCGCAAACGGGAAACGCCCGTGGTATGCCTTAAGCCTTTCTGCCTCCGAAGAAAAGTTTTCTTTGGGTAGCTTACTGGCGTAATCTTGTAATAAGGCCACTTCTTCTCCAAACTCCAGCCTTATTCTCGATATGGGCCAATCTTTGCGATGGTCTTCAGTGAGATCATGTGTTATCCCAGCCGTAAGAACGGTGTGTTTTTTCACCATCAAATAAGCCACTTGGATGATGCCTACCGCGCTTACATGATCGAAATATCTCTCACCAGTCGCTCTTTGTTCTTCACTACAAGCCTTTTCGGTAGAATCGTACGCCCTTTGAATCATTTGATATCTTGGATCCATTTCGGGAAGGAAATAAGCAATATATCCAAAATAAATTTCCCTAGTTACGCCTTTGTTTAAAAGAGCTCTAACTTTTTCCAGCATTTCGCTATCCTCCTTTACGATGTTCTATCTTACAATATTAAAACAAACTTGTAAAGTATTTTATCAAAACAAAAACGGCAGTCCTTACGAGCTGCCGCTTGATGAAGGTGCGAACGAGCCGCATTTCTCGGCCATAAACTTAAAGAACGACTCCGGAGTATGTTCAATATCGGTTCTTAAATTAAATTCCCGCCGACGAAGGCAATCAATCTGAATTTTCGAACAAGATGGATAATCCTGACAATCTGAACAATATTTCACTTCTTCGACCATTTGAACCCTCCTTCGCTTATATTTCTGCATCCATCTCTTTCTTGATTTCTTCAAACTCGTTTTCCACTGCCCTCAACCTTTCTTTGCTCGCTTTGATCAAAATCGAGGCCTCTTTAACCTTATTGAGCCCTTCCTCGACGTCGATTTCCTCCTGTTTATCAAACCAGGCGGTAATTTCGGCGAGACGTTTCAGATTATCGTTCAGATTTTTACTGTCTTGTTTTTCTTTAGCCATAAGGGTTAATTTTTTTTATTTCTGATTTAATATTACCATCGCTGACTTTGAGATCAATCATCTCGCCGATAGCTGCCTCTTTAATCTGTTTAATTATTTTACCATTAATGCTGGCAATACTGTAACCTAATTTCAACTGGCGTTCGGGATTATTGAGAAAAATCGCTCTCTCCGCCTGCCCTAATATCTGCGCAACTGAATCCAGCAGCGCTTTGAATCTTTCAAAAAAAATCTTAAGCTTATTTTCTATCATCAAATACCGGTCGAAAATCGCCTCATAGCGAGTAATGATATTTCTCTCGCATCTTTCCAAAGATAAGAGAAGCTGTTCCCACGATTCGTTCAAAAGATTCGCGCAGGCGGTCGGGGTTGATTCGGAAAAATCGGCGGCTAAGGCCGCTAAGGGTTCATCTCTATCATGACCGATGCCGGCCACTACCGGCACCGGAAAAGCAGCCACCTCTCTCACCAATAATTCGTTATTAAACGGCATCAGCGACTCCATTGATCCCCCGCCGCGGATAATCACCAAGGCATCGATATCCTGCTTGCGGAATGTTTTAACGGCTGCCAATAAATCGCTGACCGCTTCCTGCCCTTCAACCCGCGAATCAATCAGCTTAATTTTAAAACCGAACTTGCCGATATTATTTAAAAAATCAGCTAAAACCGCGCCTTGCTTTGAAGTAATAACTCCGATTTTCTGGGGATATTTGGGTAACGCCCGCTTTTTCTCTTCGGCAAAAAGACCTTCCGCCGTTAATTTTTTCTTAAGTTCCTCATACTGCTTTTTGAGCGTTCCCTCACCGGCCAATTCAATCGTGTCTGAAATAAATGATAATCTGCCCGAAGGCGCATAAACTTCAGGGTGGCCGGAAGTCATAATTTTCATGCCTTCCTGGAGTTTAATGCCATACAACAGATATTTTGATTTCCAGATAATGCAGCCGATCAACCCCGGCTCTTTTTCGTCTTTCAGAGTGAAATAAACATGTCCCGTGGGGCCGAATTGAACCTGGCCGACTTCGCCCACGATTTTAACTTCGGATTTTTTCAATCCGATATTTAAAAGCGCGATGAACTCCGAAACCGAAAATATTTTATTTGCCGCGCTAAATTCCATCTTGGTTTATCTTAGCAGATATTTGCGGCCCCTTAAACGATCGGGCAAATAATCTTCTTTAGAATATTTATCATAACCTTTGCCATAATTTAGATTCTTCATCAATTTAGTTTCGGGATTCCTTAACATTAAAGGGATGGGCAGATTGCCGTATTTTTTGACATCTTCCATGGCCGCCATAAAAGCATTGTAGGCTGTGCGGTTTTTCTTGGCCTGGCACAAATAAACGACGCCGTGGGCCAAGTTAATCCCGCATTCGGGAAGCCCAATGATTTCCACGGCTCGGAAAACATCGTTAGCCACGACCAGCGCCGTGGGCTGGGCGATGCCGATGTCTTCGGAAGCGAAAATAACCATTCTTCTCGCTATAAACTTCGGATCTTCGCCGGCATCAATCATTCTTGCTAAATAATACAAAGCTGCATCGGGCTGACTTGCCCGCATACTCTTAATGAAAGCTGAAATAGTATTATAATGTTCCTCGCCCTTTTTATCGTATCTTAAAAACTTAGATTGGAGCGTATCTTTCAGGCTATCTGTGGTAATTTTACCGTAAAGCTTCGCTGTGTTTTCCAGCATGGTGATGGCTTGCCGCGCATCGCCGTTAGCCATAGCCACCAGCCAATCTCGCGCTTTTTTATCCAGCTTAAAGCCGGTGCGAGCGATAATTTTCAGCATCGCCTCGTCTTGAAGTTCGCTCAAAACAAAAACCCGGCAACGCGAAAGCAAGGGTGGGATCACTTCAAAACTCGGATTCTCGGTTGTCGCTCCGATCAAGGTAATTTCTCCCCTTTCCACGTAAGGCAGTAAAAAATCCTGCTGGGACTTATTGAAGCGATGAATTTCGTCCAAAAATAAAACCTTGGGATAACCCTTGGTATCCTCATTAAGAATTTTCCTGATGTCGTCTTTGCCGGCCGAAACCGCCGACAATTCATAAAGCTTGGCATTCAGGCTATTAGCATAAATTTTCGCCAGGGTTGTTTTGCCTGAACCGGGCGGTCCCCAGAAGATAAACGAAAACAAATGCTTTTGTTTAATAGCAATATTGAAAGGCTTGCCCTCGCCCACCAAGTGCTCCTGACCTACAAAACCTTCTAATGTCTTGGGCCTGATTTTTGACGCTAACGGTTCCATAATTAAGCTTTTTTGTTCTTATCTTCCGGAAACTTTTTATCGGACTTGCTTGCTCCGCCCGTGGCGCCAAAAATTATCAGGAGTAAAAAAATATAGAATAAGATTTCAATTCCCATAGCGAATAAAATATTCGATATATCAGGTAGCGTACCACCTGCTATAAATTTATTAACGCTCGGCGAAGTCGCAGATGTCCTTAAAGTCGCAATAAGAACACTGCCAGCCGGGCGTCGGTTTAAAATCGCTCTTTTTAATTTCCTCGATTTCCTGGATGATTTTTTCTTTTAAATTCTCCTTATCTTTTTCTGATCCTAAAAACGAGGCTTTCTTGTATTCGTTCAAATAGTAATAAGTAAGCTCTTTGGCCTGTAACTTTAAAACTTCTTCCGCCGCTATCTGATAAATCAGCAGCTGCTCTTTGTCGTCAGTCTCCAATCTTTCTTTGAAAGCACCGGTTTTATAATCAATGATCGCTACTCCGCCCGTTACTTGATCAATGCGATCAATCCGGCCGTTCAAGGTATAGCCGCCCATTTTCAAATTAAACGGCATTTCAAGACCTAAAACATTGGGCGGATTTTTAACGAAGTCGTCGTAAAAATCTTTGATGATTTTTTTGCCAAGTTTATAATACTCGTCTTTCTGGTTTTTATTTTCGTACCACTCGTCAATCCAAGCCTTTTCGTAAATTTGAATTAAAGTATTTAATTCACCCTGAGCTTGTCGAAGGGTCCCTTTATCCTTAAACCCGAAAAGATTGGTTTGGCTCAAGTCCCGGCCCTCATTCACTATTTTCAGAAACTCATGAAAAACAGCGTGCATTGTTTTGCCGAACGAAAATACGGCTTTACCCCGGACGGGAATCCTTAAAATAAAGGCGAACTTATATTGCAAAGGACACTTTTGGAAAGCCGCCAGCTGCGAATAAGAAAAGTGATCGGGCAATTGGTATGGTGATGAGGTTCGACCTCCCGAACGATGTATAGCAGTCCGATCGCCCTCTAAATATTGAGGGCGGTCGGACTGCCCGATATCCGTCCGTTCATCCTTATAGCCCATTTCAATCATAAAACGGGAAAGCTTTTTTTTGCGCGTTAATCCGTAGTCTTCAGCCGAAGTGAAATAAAGCTCTTTTTTGGCTCTCGTCATAGCGACATAGCAAATTCTCCGCTCTTCCTGCAAATGAACATCGCCCTTAGGCTTAATGTCTTTGATCATGTCTTCGGGTAGCTCAATTGGGTCACTCCTTTCAATGGTCGGGAATCTCTTGTCTACCATATTCACCAAGAAAACATGTTTAAATTCCAAACCCTTGGCTCCGTGAATGGTCATAACTTTAATCATATCCGGACCCTGCTCAATATCAAATTCAAGCTTACCTTGCTCGCCAGACTCTATTTCCAAGATTATTTCTCGCATAAAATTATTCAAGCTCGGATCGAGCGCGCTTTGTTCAAAATTCTTTATTTTCTTAAGAAACTGGTCGAGAACCCCGAACTCTTCCCGGCCTTCTTTATCAATCAAGTACTTCAAATACCCGGAATCCTTCAAAAAAGCGATCATAATTTCCGCAACCGTTTTCTCTCTGGCTAAAGCCGCATGTTTTTTAATCAAGCTTAAAAGCCAGGGAATGGTTTTACGCGATTTTTCCGAAATCCCGAAAATAACCGGCAAATCCCCCATTGCCTCGTAAAGCGACTTACTTTTGCGGTAGCTGTATTGAGTAAGTTTAGCAATATCTTCGCTAGCAACGTCTAAAAATGGTAAATTTAAAATTCGGTACAGGGCCGGGCTTTCGTGATAATTATCCAAAAGCTTAAAGTAAGAAATAACATCCAAAACGACGGGCTTAGAATAAAGACCCCTGGAAGCCAAAAACTGGTAAGGCAACCCGGCTTTTTCCAAAGCCTTGATAAAAGGAATACAGGCGTCATTGGTACGCGATAAAATAGCGATCTCGTTGAAGGAAGTCTCTTTATCTTTCTTTAAAATCTGCCGGATTTTTTTAATGGTTTTAGAAACCTCCTCGTTCAGAGTATTTGAGTGAAGATGTTCGATAATCCCCTCTCCCTCCTTGCAAGCCACCAGTTTTTTATTTATTTTATTTACAAACTCCAGCCTGTCGGGATCATTGGCTTTAATGAATTTATAAGCCAAATCCAAAATATTTTGCGCAGACCGATAATTTTTGACCAGCGACACTTCTTTAGCTTTAGGAAAATCTTTCTTGAACTGGATAATGTTGGAGAAAGACGCGCCCCGCCAGCGATAAATTGCCTGATCATCGTCAGCGCAAACGGTGAGGTTATTTTTGGGATGAGCCAGAATTTTGATCAGTTCGTACTGCGCCCAATTCGTGTCCTGAAATTCATCGACTAAAATGTATTTGAATTTGGCGCGGTACTTTTTTAAAATTTGCGGACGCGACTGAAAAAGCTTCAGGCAATAATTAATCAGGTCTCCGAAATCCAAAACGCTGTTTTCCAAAAGTAATTTTTGATAAACATGGTAGGCCTCGGCCACCTCTTCAATTCTCTCTGTTTCCCGATCTTCGGGCGCGTCATCCCTGGTCTTTAACTTCTCTGAATAAGCCAAGTAGTCTTCGGGGTAAATCGCCTGGTCTTTGCAGTGCGAAAAATGATTGAGCATCGCCTGAATGAACTTGGTCGGATTGCCCAGGGGCCGGTAATAATCAAGATTGAATTTGTCAAAATTTTTATAAACCAGAAGCCAGCCGGCCGTATTATCCAAAATCTTAAAATCGGCCGGTAGCCCGATATCCAAGGCGTGGTCCCTTAAAATTCTTTCGCAAAAAGCATGAAAAGTCGAAACCCATAAATCAATATAGCCGTACGGCAACAGCTTATCAACCCTCTCTTCCATTTCTTCGGCGGCCTTGTCGGTAAAGGTGACGGCCAGAATCTCTTCGGGCCTGGCTTTGCTGGTTTCGATTAAATAAACTATTCTTTGGGTAATCACCGTAGTTTTGCCCGTACCTGCTCCGGCCACGATCAAAAGCGGGCCTTTATCATAAATCACGGCTTCTTTCTGCTCCTTGTTTAATTTTTGTAAATCTATCGCCATAATAGTATTCTTTATTTTACCGCGCCCGTTCGAAGCTAACAAGCGAAGGAGGGACACAGGAAAAGAAAAAGTCTCCCAACTGGTTGTTGAGAAACTATACAAGGTGTTTACTTTATTTAGGGGTGTTAAACACTCGGTGTCTAACATTGTTAATTTTCGCTTGACACTCGTTTTTTGGGGTTTATAATAAAAATATACCATGCTTGAAGATAAAGATATCCAAAAACTTATAGAAGCCCAGAAAGAAATTTTTGCCACTAAAACAGAGATGGCAAATATGTTTTCTGTAGTAGCGACCAGGGATGAGCTTAACGAACTTAAAGAAGAGGTATCTAATCTTCTAGAATCTATTCAGGCCTTAACTGTATCTGTAGACAAATTAGCTAAATCTTTTGCAATTTATCATGACGAACAAATCTCTTTAGGATCAAAGGTTGATAGATTGGAAAAATGGATCGATCAAATAGCCGCTAAAGTTGGAATTAAGTTAGAATCTTAATTATTACTCAATCTTGATTATTTTACACTCTTTGACGCCGTCGGATGTGGTAAACTTAACAACATCGCCTTTCTTTTTACCTAAAAGAGAGGCGCCCAAAGACGATTTAAGAGAAATCTTGCCGGCTAAAATATCGGCTTCTTCGGGTTCAACGATCTGATATTTATCATACCCGTCCCCGCCTGCCGGCGAGGCAGGTTTTGATTTAAGGCAAACAACGGAGCCAATCTGTATTTCTCCCCCGTCTCCCTGCTTCTTTTCCACCACCTGGGCCTGGGAGACAATGTCCTCCAATTGAATAATCCGCCCTTCGATAAACGACTGGTCTTCTTTAGCCGCATGATATCCGGCGTTTTCTTTTAAGTCGCCATGAGCCGCCGATTGCCGGATTCTTGCTTGCACCTCTTTTCGGACCACCGTCTTCAGGTGATCCAGTTCCTTCTTTAATTTTTCCAGCCCTTCTTTAGTTAAGTGTTTAACCATAGAGTATTCTTCATTTTACCACAGCCTTAAACGTCTTAATAACGGCCTGTTTTGATTCCTTCCCTGATTTTCTCGATAAAGGTATTGAAGAAATAAAGGTTATGAAAAGTTAAAAGCTTCATGGCCGTAATCTCGTGAACCCGCATAAGATGAGAAAGATAATTCCTCTTATATTTTTGACAAACGTAGCAAGAACAGTCTTTATCTAGCGAACTTTGGTCTTTGGCAAAAATCTGTTTTCTGATATCAATTTTCCCGACAGATGTAAAAGCCGTCCCGCACCTGGCGTAATGGGTGGGAATGATACAATCAACCGTATCAACGCCACCTTGAAAAATTTTTACCAAATCATCAATGTGTCCGTTACCCAAAAGATGGCGCGGTTTTTCTTCAGGCAAAACTTCGGTCACCCAATTCAGCATTTTAAACATCGCTTTTTTATCAAAGCCTAATTCCCCGCCGATGCCAAATCCATCAAAAGGCAAAGCGCTCATAAACTTAGCGCTCTCGATTCTTAAATCTTTGAATTTACCGCCCTGCACAATACCATACAGAGCCTGCTTTGTTCTTTTTGACCTCAAGCAGACTTCCGCCCAAAGATGGGTTTTTTCCAAAGATTTTTTGGTATATTCGTAATCAGCGATGGGCGGCGGGCATTCGTCAAAGTTAAAAATGATATCGGCCCCCAGCTGTTCTTGTATCTTGATAGATTCTTTGGGGCCCAAAAACAGCTTGCGGCCGTCAAAGGGCGATTGAAAAAATACGCCGTCTTGCGTAATCTTTAAAGTTTTGGGCTGACGGCCAGATTTGATAGATAACGGTTCTGTTTGATTTAACATCTTGCCCATCTTAAACTCCTGTCCAAAACCAAAAGAAAATACCTGGTAGCCCCCGGAATCCGTCATCAAGGGTTTCGGCCAATTCATAAACTGATGAAGGCCGCCTGAAGCCTTAATAATCTTTCCCCCCGGCCTTAAATGCAAATGGAAAGTATTGGAGATTAAAATCTGGCTTTTAGTTGCTTCAACTTCTTTGCTGTCCAGAGTTTTAACCGCGCCTTGGGTCGCCACCGGAACCAAACACGGCGTTAAGACAACGCCGTGAGGGGTTATTAAGCGCCCCAATCTCGCCCTGCTTCTCTTTGATTTTTTAAGAATCTTAAATTCTATCATAAATTAATTTTACCATTTAAATGGAAGGGCGGTCACTGTTTTCAGCACAGGACCGCCTTTATTTTGATACCGCTTCTTAGATTCGGGCGAGCAGCGTTTCTGCTCGCTTAATATGGTTTCTTTAAAACTTCGTCGTGCCTGCCAACTCGACGAAGAAGATAAACATCTTTAGATATTTGAAAAGTAAGTCGATAATCTTTATTAATCCTGCCTTCCCAAATATCCTCAAAACCCCGGATTTTACTGGTTCGCAAAGATGGATGATGAGGGTCTTTCAATAAAGCGATAAGTTGTTTGTCGCATTGCCTCTGGACAATGCTGGGCAAAGTTTTGTAATCTCTATCAAAAAATTTCGTAAACAACAATCTCATAAAATCAAGGTCGCTTTTTCTTTAGACCATCTAAATGAACAATTAAATCTTTGACGTTGGCAAAAGGGCCGCTTACCCGACCGGCTCTTATATCCTCGTCGGCTTCTCTCTCTTTGGACTGCCACTCCTTGGCCCAAAACCATTCCTGATCTCTTGCTATTAAACGTTTGGGCTTCAGAACTATTTGCGCATCTTTAACTCTGGCGCCTAAAAAATCCCCCTCTTTCAACTGAAGTTTTTTAAAAACTTCGGCTGGAATGGTAATTTGGTGTTTTGGGCCTATTTTTACAGTTGGTTCGATTGTTCGAGCGATAATTTGGTTGGGCATAGATTTTTACTTACTTTCTTATATTAAGAATTGTAACAAATACAAAAAGGCCTGTCAAGAAACACAGGTGTTAAACACTCGGTGTTGAACAAGTATCTAAGTTATTTCCCCAAATCAAGAACCTCATCAATCCTGATTTTAGC
>MHMD01000010.1:0-3806 GCA_001819295.1 Candidatus Nealsonbacteria bacterium RIFCSPHIGHO2_02_FULL_43_13
GGCTAAAACAAGCTTATCAGAATACCAAAAACTGGTAATATTCATCGCCAAGCTGAAAACGACGGCGTAAACCAAAATAGCCTGATTCTGAAAAACATAACTCGCCATCCATCCGAGGCCGATGATGAAAATAAAAAACAAAGAAACTAAAACCCAGGTTTTCCGAATATTTGATTCGGCGTGAGTATAAATGGTCATTTAGAAGCTTACTTTGACCGGCTCTTTTTCTGCAGCTTCGGCTATTTCGAAAAACTCAGCCGCTTTGAAGTTGAAAATGCCGGCCACCGCATTCTGCGGGAAAGACTGCAAGATAGTGTTGAAGTCCCTGACATTGCCGTTGTAAAAGCGCCTGGACGCCTGAATTTTGTCTTCGGTGTCAGTCAACTCTTTCTGCAATTCCAGAAAGTTTTCCGTGGCACGCAAGGCTGGATAATTTTCCGAAACGGCGAAAAGCGATTTTAATGTCTGTGATAACATATTTTCGGCATCTCCCCGCTCTTTAATGGTTTGGGCTCCCATGGCTTGGGTTCGGGCTTCTGTCACTTTTTCCAAAAGTTCTCTTTCATGAGAAGCATAACCCTTAACCGTTTCAATTAAATTAGGAATCAGGTCATATCTTCTCTTTAATTGGACATCGATGTCGGCCCAGGCTTCTTTGACCCTGTTGCGCAGCGTCACAAAGCGGTTATAGGTAAGGATAAACCAAAGAACTACGACAACGCCGATAGCAACGATAATTTGAAGATAACTCATGTTTTTAAAATTAATGATATTCTATCTTAAGTATATAAAATTATGGTCGTTTTGGCAATGAAAAACGGCGACTCCAAAGAACCGCCGTTTTATTGGTCTTAATCAGATCTTACCCAACCGCAATAGAATATATTCGTGTATCTCTTGGACGAGCTCTTTATAGAACTTTTCTACCTCTTCAAAAGAATTGGCGTAAGCGGGCTTTTCGATGATTTTGTCGGATAAGCGGAACATCGCGTTTATTCCCACTTCCCGGTCACTGGCCGTTCTGAAATCAGTCCTCACGCATATTACTAACGGCTGGCCAAGGAAAGATCCGTATCTATTCCTTTTAGAAAAGATAGCCATGCCAACTTCTATTGAAGTGCCGTCATCAGCGCTCGAGCCGTCAATATTTGCGACCACCACATCATTCTTAGTAGCATCAGAAAGACAGCTTTCACAAACAGCGACCAGATCAAATTTTCCATCTTTGAAAAACTTTAGTGCTTCCTTTTGCGGCAGTATCACTGCGTAGCCCAGACGTTCAAGTTCTCGAGCGAGTAAAAGATTATGATGCCGGTCGGCGACGCCGAACAACGGTCCAGCCAGATAAATCGTAGTTTTCTTCATATCTCATTCTTCCTTCTCAACAGTTTCTATTTTTCTTTCAGCTATTAACGTTGTCAAGGTACTACCTCCTTTATTCTTAATATCTCAAATTAACACATTAAGGAACGATGTCAAACGAAAGAGGCCGGGCCTCCCTCATTTGAGGGAGGCCCGGCCTCGAACATTTACGGCCTCGAACATTTACGGCCTCGAACATTTATATGTCTTGGATATTCTTTAGTAGCCCATGCCCATTTGAGGCATTTGAGGACCTTCTTTCTTCTCTTCGGGCTTTTCGGCCACCACAGCTTCGGTCGTCAAAATCATGGCCGCGGCTGAAGTGGAATTTTCCAAAGCGCTTCTTACAACTTTCGTCGGATCAATAATCCCTGACAGGATCAAATCTTCATATTGCAGAGTTTCGGCGTTAAAACCAAAACTGCCTTCATGTTTTTTTACCTCTTCGGCAACCACGGCGCCGTCCATGCCGGCGTTTTCGGCAATTTGCTTAATCGGTTTTTCCAAAGCCGCTTTCAAAATATTCATACCGGTTTTCTCGTCGCCTTCCAAATTAAGGCTTGTCAAAGCGGCAATGGATCTTAAAAGCGCCACTCCCCCGCCCGGCAAAATACCCTCTTCAATGGCGGCTCGAGTCGCGTTCAAAGCGTCTTCAGTTTTCCGCTGAACGGCTTTCTGTTCTACTTCCGAAGCAGCGCCAACCTTAATGACGGCGACGCCGCCCGAAAGCTTAGCCAGTCTTTCCTGTAATTTTTCTTTATCAAAATCCGAGGTCGAAACTTTAATTTCGTTTTTAATCTGGCTGATTCTGGCTTCAATTTCCTCTTTTTTGCCCTTGCCATCAACAATAGTGGTATTTTCTTTGGTGGCCACAACTTTACGCGCCCCGCCTAAAACATCGAGTTCCACCTTGTCTAATTTCAAGCCGATTTCTTCCGAAACAACCTTAGCGCCGGTTACCGCGGCGATATCGTCCAGCGTCTCCCTCTTTCTGTCGCCAAAACCCGGAGCTTTAATAGCCAAAGTGTTGAAAATGCCGCGCAGCTTATTAACTAATAAAGTAGCCAAAGCTTCACCATCAACATCTTCGGCGATAATGACTAATTCTTTTTTGCCGGTTTGGGCTATTTTTTCCAAAATAGGCAGAATTTCCTGCAGGGAAGAAATCTTTTTGTCGGTAATCAAAATATACGGATCTTCAAAAACTGCTTCCATCCTTTCAGCGTTAGTCACCATATATGGTGAAACGTATCCTTTATCGAACTGCAATCCTTTGACGATTTCTTTAGCTAACCCGAATGTTTTTGATTCTTCAACGGTGATCACCCCGTCTTTACCGACTTCCGAGACAACCTCGGCGATCAATTTGCCGATATCAGTGTTGCCGGCCGCAATGGTGGCAACTTGAGCCACTTCCTCTTGGCCGGAAATCTGCTTAGACATTTTTTTGAGTTCCTCAACTACAACTTTGGTCGTCTTTTCAATACCCCGTCTTAAAGCTAAAGGATTAGCTCCGGCCGCCACATTTTTTAAACCTTCGGCGCAAATGGCCTGGGTCAAAACAACCGCGGTGCTGGTGCCATCGCCTGCCATGTCGTTGGTTTTTTCGGCGACCTGCTTCACAATTTCCGCCCCCATGTTTTCCACTTTGTCGGATAGCTCAATTTCTTTCGCGATAGTCACTCCGTCATCGCAGATTTCGGGCGCTCCGAATCCTTTATCTAAAACCACATGTCTGCCTTTGGGGCCCAAGGTGACTTTGACCGCATCGGTAATTTTATCGATGCCGTCTTTAATTTTTCTTCTCGCTTCTTCTCTAAATAAAATTTGCTTGCTCATAGTAGTTGATTATATTAAGGATTCTGGATTTTCTGAGTCGCGTGGGAACCCGGCAAAGCACAGGGTAAAGCGCGAATGAAAATACAGAATCCGAACTAACCTTACTCGATTATGGCTAAAATATCTTCTTCTTTGGCAATTAAGTATTCTTGATCATCGATTTTGATTTCATTCGGGCCGTATTTAGTGAATAAAACCATATCGCCCGGTTTGACTTCCATAGAAATGATTTTCCCGGTTTTGTCTTTCTTGCCAGGGCCTACGGCAATAATTTTCCCTTGCTCGGGCCTTTCTTTCTCCGCAGTCTGGGGCAATAAAATACCGCCTTTACTTTTTTCTTCTCCCTTGATAGGTTCGATAAGTACGTGATCGGAAATTGGTTTTATTTTCATAATATTTATGGCTAATCTATTATCTTTATCAGTTTCTTAAAGATTGTCAAGTCCTTGACAAGAATTTAATTTTGATGTAGAATTATATATACGAAATAATGACCGAACGGAAGTCGAAAAAGGAGAGAACATTGAAAAAATTAATAGCTGCAACCGTTGTCATCATTCTGCTGGCATCCTTGTCCATATCAAACACGCTCACCATACATAGCC
>MHMD01000010.1:3817-4010 GCA_001819295.1 Candidatus Nealsonbacteria bacterium RIFCSPHIGHO2_02_FULL_43_13
AATGCAACTCTCGGCTGGGAATTGGCTGGTATCAAGAACGCCCTGGAATCGACCAAAGTAAATCTCCAGGATAATATCAACGAAACCAAAGCAGCCAAAGAGGCCATTGACACCGATCTGAAGAAAAACGTCAGGACCGGAGAGGAAAATCTTAAGACGGTGGAAGACAACTTGTTAACGGAGTTAAGAGCGC
>MHMD01000010.1:4049-8352 GCA_001819295.1 Candidatus Nealsonbacteria bacterium RIFCSPHIGHO2_02_FULL_43_13
ATAAAATTTTCCAGCCCGCCGAAGTTTATGAAAAAACCAGGAAAGCTGTGGTCAGCATCTCCACCGGAAACTCGTCGGGAGCTGGTTTCCTCTTCGGCCAAAAGAATCTCATTGCTACCGCCTACCATGTCATAAACGCTGGCCCTGGCACCGAGGTTACCGTGTTGCCCCATGATGAATTTTACCTCGCTATCAGGGGTAAAGTTAAAAAGGTAAAGCCGGAATGGGATCTAGCCATTATCGAATTAGCCTATCCGCTGAAGGCCGAGCCTCTGTCGCCGGCCGATGTTAAAAAGCTTTACGTCGGAAAGCCGATGCTGCTGATCGGAAACCCCAGCGGATTCGGCAACTCTATCAGCGCCGGATTCGTCAGCGGATTAAATCGAAATATTAAAACATTGCCGGAAGTAAGCTTCATCCAATTAGATGGCTCAGTCTACTTCGGAAATTCTGGGGGACCGATTATCAACAGCAATGGCGAAGTAGTGGGGGTGATAAGCCAAGGAATAAGAGACGTGCTCACCTTTAGCTTTGCCGTTCCCATCGACTATCTTAATCGTCTCCTTGAAGACTAAAGAGTGGTTCTAAATTTAACAGCCCTAGGATATAAATTTCCAGGGCTGTTTCTATTTGCCAGCTATGTCGCATTTTTCAAAAACTGCCCGGTGTAACTTTTTTTGCATTTGATAATTTCCTTGACCGGGCCTTCAGCCACAATATAGCCGCCATTATCCCCGCCTTCCGGGCCCAAATCAATAACCCAATCGGCGTTATTGATAACGTCGCCATTGTGCTCTATCACTAAAACCGTATTGCCTTTTTCGACAAGTCCTCGCAAAACCTGAACCAATCTTCGGATATCGTCAAAATGCAACCCGGTGGTCGGCTCGTCTAAAATATATAAACTCCTGCCCGAAGCTTTCCGGGCAAGTTCGGTGGCTAATTTTACTCTTTGCGCTTCTCCTCCCGAAAGCGAAATTGCTGATTGGCCCAAATGCATATAGCCCAAACCGACGCTGTTTAAGGTTTTTAATTTTTCGGCAATGCCGGGAATATTCTTGAAAAACTCGGCTGATTCTTCCACCGTCATTTCCAGAATGTCAGCAATATTTTTTCCTTTATACTCCACGGCCAGAGTTTCCTTATTAAATCTTTTACCCTTGCATTCCTGGCACTCAACGTAAATGTCGGGCAAAAAGTACATTTCGATTTTTTTCAGGCCCTGGCCTTCGCAGGCTTCGCACCGGCCGCCTTTCACGTTAAAAGAAAATCGGCCCGGGCCGTAGCCTCTGATTTTGGCTTCCTTGGTTTTGGTAAATAAGTCCCTGATGTAGGCGAAAGCCCCGGTATAAGTGCAGGGATTGGACCTGGGAGTGCGGCCGATCGGCGATTGATCAACTAAAACTACTTTATTTAAATGCTCAATGCCCAAAATGGCTTTATGGTCGCCCGGCACTTCTTTCGCATGGTAAAACTTGCGCAAAAGCGCCCGCGCCAAAATATCGTTCATTAAAGAAGATTTACCGCTCCCTGAAACTCCGGTGATGCAAACGAGCTTGCCTAAAGGAATTTTGACATCAATATTTTTCAGATTGTGCTCTTTAGCTCCTTTAATAGTCAAATAGCGTTGTTGAAGTCTGACTTCAACAGGTCTTTGCTGAAGTCTGACTTCAACAATCTTCCGGCCGGAAAGATATTCGCCGGTTAAAGTGTTAGCTTTGAGAATTTCTTTGTAAGTTCCCTGAAAGATAATCCGGCCGCCGTATTTGCCGGCTCCCGGCCCCACGTCAATGATTTGATCGGAAGCTCGCATAGTTTGGGCATCATGTTCAACCACGATCACCGAATTGCCCAGATCTCTCAATTTTTTTAAAGTTCTGATAAGTTTCCCCTGATCTCTGGGGTGGAGGCCGATGGACGGCTCGTCTAAAATATAAAGGACGCCGGTCAATTTGGAACCGATTTGCGTCGCCAACCTGATCCGCTGTTCCTCTCCCCCGGATAAAGTGCCGGCTCTCCGGCCTAAAGTTAAATAATCAAGCCCGACCTCAATTAAAAATTGCAGCCGGTTTAGAATTTCTTTGATAATCGGTGCGGCGATAGACATGCGATGTCCAGCGGACATCGCATGTCCAATATTGCTAAAAAAATCTTGGAGCTTTGATATCGGCATGGAAACAATATCGTCGATTGACTTCGAGGCAATTGTTACCGCCAAAACTTCGGGTTTTAGTCTTTTGCCATGGCAGACCTCGCACTCTTTTTCAATCATATATTGCTCGATTTCCTGGCGCGTCCAATCAGAATCGGTTTCGTGATAACGTCTTTCCAGATTGGGGACCACTCCCTCAAAGCCTTCTGCGCCGTACATAATCAAGCTGATAATTTTTTCCGGCAATTCTTTGACGGGCACATCTAAAGAAAACTTGTGGGATCTAGCCAGTTCCTGGAGCTGGAACCAAAAATATCCCTGCCTGCCTATTTTATGAGAAGCGTGGGCCCAAGGGAAAATAGCTCCTTCGGCCAAAGTTAAATTGCTGTTGGGAATGACTAGTTTCGGATCGACTTCGAGTTTCTGCCCCAGCCCCTGGCATGAAGGGCAGGCTCCGTAAGGTCCGTTGAAAGAAAAAAGCCGGGGCTCCAATTCCGGCAGAGAGATACCACATTCTTCACAAGCGAAGTGTTCGCTAAAGATGAGCTCCTCCATTGTTCGTTGGACATGCGATGTCCCATTAGACATCGCATGTCCAACGATCGCAATTCCCTTGCCCAGCTTCAAAGCAGTTTCAATCGAATCAACTAATCTCGGCTTGTCGAGCTCCTGATCCAAAACAAGCCTGTCAACCACCACTTCAATGTTATGTTTTTTCGCTTTATCCAATTCCAGATTTAACGCCTCTTCTGTCCGATGAATTATGTTATCAATCCTAACCCTGACAAAACCGGCCCGATGAATTTCTTCGAGGACGCCGTGGTGCTCCCCCTTCTTGCCCCTGATCACCGAGCCCAAAATAATAATTTCGCTGTTTTTGGTTAAACTTAAAATCTGATCGGTAATCTGATCCACCGTCTGACAAGCAATCACTTTGCCGCACTTAGGACAATGAGGCACGCCGATTCTAGAGAACAAAAGACGGAGATAATCGTAAATCTCCGTAATGGTGCCCACGGTTGATCTCGGATTGTGAGTTGATTTTCTTTGGTCGATGGAAATAGCCGGAGATATCCCCTCAATCTTATCAACATCCGGCTTTTGCATCACTCCCAAGAATTGCCTGGCGTAAGCTGAAAGCGATTCCACATATCTTCTTTGGCCTTCGGCGTATAAAGTATCAAAAGCCAGAGAAGATTTGCCCGAACCCGAAAGACCGGTAATCACCACTAATTTATTTTTGGGAATGTCCACATCGATATTTTTTAGGTTGTGGACTCTTGCTCCGCGGATTTTTATAAGATTACTCGACATCATAAAAGGCAGTTTCTCATTATACGCCAAATTTTAATTTCCGGCAACAACCAAAGCTCCCGCCTAGACGGGAGCTCTAAACTAATGATCGTTTAACGATGATTACCTGCCTGCCATTTTTGCTATTTCTTCAACTAATCTCAAAACCGCCTTAGAAATATCAGCCAGCTGGTTTTCTACACTATTCATGCTTGTGGGCAATGATTCTTCTACGCCTGGCGTGTAAGGCGTATCAGAGGTTGGAACAACTTGGCATGCATAAACAGGGCACCCCTGCGAATCTGATATGCCCGTGGAAACCGGACTATACCCAGTTGCGCAAGTTACGGAAACCTCGCAAGTTACCGCCGCCGGGCAAGGATTAGTTGCTGATGCTTTCGCTGCGTTGCACCACGCTTCGTCATTCATGCTGTTGATAATTTTGCTGTAATCCAATGCGGTAATATACTTATCTTTGTTCAAGTCGAAAATCGGATCATATTTTGCGTCGCCGCAGGTTGTTCCGTAAGCGTTGATGACTCCGTTGTAAAGATAGGTGCAGGAAGCAGGTTGAGTTACAACCGCCGAAACGATGCTGAAGTAGTTGTCACTGTCGTCTGCGGTTTGTTGGGAAGAAGAAATTTCTGCATCCGATGCATTCCATACTCGGATCTTGAAATGGTCTCCTGGCTGAACCGTGGGGATCAAAGTCGCCAAAGAAGACACGGCATACTTTCCAGAAGAGGCGACTGGGAGGTTACTTTCTAACCTCCAGGTTAAAGGTCCTCCCGCAGGCAACCCTTTCCAATTTTCAAGATCAATATTTACGCGTTCCACTCCTACTGCCTTAAAAGAGAC
>MHMD01000011.1:0-4157 GCA_001819295.1 Candidatus Nealsonbacteria bacterium RIFCSPHIGHO2_02_FULL_43_13
GCAATAACTATAGCGACACTGATGTTGGTCATCGGAGGGGGAATGCTCCTTTTTGCCGGGGCCGATCCCGGCATGCTGACTAAGGCTAAGTCTCTCATTAAATCAACAGTTATCGGATTGATTGTAATTTTTACCGCTTTTATGGTTGTCGGCGTGATTTTGAACGCCATAGGATTAGCTACTTGGTCAGCAAATTTTTACAAGGACTGGATGAAGGGAAACTTTTTCCAAATCCCCGGCTGCTAGTATTCGCCCCTATAGCTCAATTGGTAGAGCAGATCCCTCTTAAGGATAAGGTTGCAGGTCCGAGCCCTGCTGGGGGCACAATTGACATTTTTTTAAAGAAAGATAAAATAAAACTGTATGGCGAGACAATTTACAGCAATCTATAAAAAAAGCGGAAAGTGGTATTTGGGCTGGATAGAAGAAATCCCGGGAGTTAATACCCAGGGGAAAACTCTTAAAGAGACGAAAGAAAATCTTAAAGAGGCGCTATTATTAATCCTAGAAACTAACAGATTTCTTAATAAAAAAGAGGTTACTGGCGGGAAAGTCATCCGCGAGCCCCTTTCTGTTTCTCTATAGATGAAGCGCAAAGATTTGATTAAATATCTTTTACAAAATAAATGCGTTTTTATCAGAGAGGGCGCGAAACACAGCGTCTTTTTTAATCCTTTATCGAAGAGATCTTCAACCTTGCCCCGGCACAATGAAATTGATAATATTTTGGCAAGGAAAATCTGCCGAGACCTCGGCGTTAACGCGCCTTAATTGTAAGATAAAATTGTTAAATATATGTTAACCACAGATCAAAAATCGAAAATCATCAAGGAGCACAAAGTCCACGCAGAGGACACGGGTTCGCCCGAAGTCCAAGTCGCTTTATTGACCGAAGAAATCAAAAGGCTTCTTTTGCATTTAAAAAAGCACCGAAAAGACGTTCATTCGAAGCGCGGGCTTCTGAAAATGGTGTCAAAAAGAAAAAAACTTTTAAGTTATCTTAAAGACGAGGATCCGAGACGCTACAATAAAACGATCAAGGCCATCGGCCTCAAAAAGTAATTCAAAATTCAATATGTTTACCAGACACAAAGAGCAGCGAGTGGCCATTCTGATTGACGTGCAGAATATGTACCACTCGGCTAAAAATATTTACGGCAAAAAGGTTAATTTTGCCGAAATTTTAAAAACAGGCGTCAGCGACCGAAAACTAATCAGGGCCTTTGCTTATGTGGTCAGGACAAAAACCGGCGAAGAAAAGCCTTTTTTTGAAGCTTTGACCACTTTGGGGTTCGAAACCCGAGTCAGAGACTTGCAGGAATTTTACGGCGGCATGAAAAAAGCTGACTGGGACGTCGGCATTACGATTGATGCCGTCAAAACTGCCCCGGGCGTCGACGTGATTGTGCTGGTTTCGGGCGATGGCGATTTTATCCAATTGGTTGAATACTTAAAAAACCAGGGCAAGCGAGTGGAAGTTATGGCTTTCGGCAAATCGACCTCCTCACACTTGAGAGAGGTGTGCGACGAATTCATCGACTTGGGAGAAGAGCCCATTAAATTCTTATTAAAAAAATGAAAGAACAATTCAAATTAAATATCGCCGATAAAGACCTTGTAGTGGAAATCAACGATCTGGCCGAGCAAGCAGCGGGCTCATGCATGGCGAGGTACGGCGATACCGTAGTGCTCGCTACGGCGGTCATGTCTAAACTTCCCCGAGAGGGCGTTGATTTTTTTCCTTTAACCGTTGAATACGAAGAGAGATTTTACGCTGCCGGAAAGATTCTCGGCTCGCGCTTTATCAGGAGAGAAAGCCGGCCGTCCGACGAGGCGATTATCACCGCCCGGGCCATTGACCGAGCTATCAGGCCGAGATTTCCCGAAACCTTCCGCAACGAAGTACAAGTAGTCGTTACCTGTCTTTCCTGGGACGGCGAAAATGATCCCGACATCGTCGGGATACTCGCGGCTTCCGTTGCTTTAGGCATTTCCAATATTCCCTGGACGAGCCCGATTGCGCCTTTAAGAATCGGCCAACTAAACGAAAAATTCATCGTCAACCCGACCTATGAAGAAAGAAAAGGAGGCAAGCTCGATATGGTTTTAGTGGGCCTTCAGGAAAACAATCAAGCTCTGATTAATATGATTGAGATGGAAGGGGAGGAGGTGCAGGAGAACACCGTAATGGAAGCTTGCGAGCTGGCCAAACCACACTTGAAAAATTTAATTGATTTTCAAAACGAAATTATCAAAAAAACCGGCCGGACGAAAGAAGCTGTTGCAGAGCCTGCGATCGACCGTGAACTCGAAAAAGAGTTTAAAGACTTTTTGGGAGACAGGCTGGAAAAGGCCCTGTTTCAGGTAAAAAAAGCTGACCGCGAAAACGCGCTCCAAAACCTTGAGAATAACTTAGCCTACTTTATTGAAGGCAAATTCCCGGGCTTAGGTAAAACAAAATATATCAAGGATTTTTTCGAAAAAGAAATTAACCGACTCGTCCATGAAAACGCCCTGCGAAGCGGCAGAAGAGCCGATGGCAGGAAATTAGACGAAATCAGAGAAATTAAAACCGAAGCCGGGATTTTGCCCAGAACCCATGGCTCCGGCCTCTTTATCAGGGGCGAAACCAAAGCCCTGGCCATTCTAACTTTGGGCACGCCAAGCGACGTCAGGCTTATGGAGGGCATGGAAATCAGAGGAAAAAAGAGATTCATGCATCATTATAACTTCCCGCCGTACTCTTCGGGAGAAGTAAAGCCCATGAGGGGCCCGGGCCGGAGAGAAATCGGGCACGGGATGCTGGCCGAAAAAGCGCTTTTGCCGTTAGTGCCAAGTTTTGAAGATTTTCCATATACTATGAGAATAGTTACCGAAATTCTCTCATCTAACGGATCAACTTCTATGGCTTCAGTTTCAGCGGCAAGTCTTGCTTTAATGGATGCGGGCGTGCCCATTAAAGCTCCGGCAGCGGGCATTTCTTTAGGACTAATGAGCGACAAAAACGGCAATTATAAAATTCTGACCGATATCCAGGGGCCGGAGGACCATTACGGCGATATGGACCTTAAGGTGGCAGGAACCAAAACCGGCATTACGGCTATCCAACTGGATGTTAAAATCGCCGGCATCAACGAAGAAATTTTTAAAAAAGTGCTTGAGTCTGCGAAAAAAGCGCGTTTTCAAATTTTGGATAAAATTGAAAAAACTTTACCCAAACCCCGTCCGGAATTATCTCCTTGGGCGCCGAGAATCTTCACCTTGCAGATCAAACCGGAAAAAATCAGAGAAATCATCGGCCCGGGGGGCAAGGTAATCAACGAGATTATTGAAAAATGCGAAGTTTCCATTGACATTGAAGACACCGGCCGGGTTTTTGTCACCGCCGAGAAAGAAGAGGCTGCTAAAAAAGCCATTGAATGGATCAATAATATCACCAGGGAAGTCGTGGTGGGGGAAATCTTCCAGGGAAAAGTAAAAAGAATCTTGAATTTTGGCGCCTTCGTGGAAATCCTCCCCGGCCAAGAAGGTATGGTCCATATTTCACAGCTGGCCGATCGCAGAGTGGAAAAAGTTGAGGATATTGTTAACATCGGCGATATCGTGCCGGTCAAAGTCATCGCTATTGACGACCAGGGCAGAATTAATCTCTCAATCAAAGAGGTTAGAAATGAATCAAGACAATAAGAACCTCGCTTTCAGCGAGAACCTTGGTTTCTCACTATGCTCGAAACTAATCAAAAAAAGGTGGCCAACCTGATCGACCAAAAAGAAGAGAAGGATTTTTTGGCGCGCGAAGAAATTAAAACCATGGAAAAAGATACGTCAAAACTTCGAGAGATTGAAGCGCGCCAGGAAAGAGAAAGGGTGGGCAAGATTAAAACGGAAGAAGAGATGATCGGGGAGAAGGAAAGAGAAAAACTTGCCGAAAAAGCTTCTTTAGAAAGGAATCTAGCAGAAAAAGAAGCTCGAGAAAGAGAAGAACGGATTAAAAAGATGCGGGGAGACAGAGAGACAAAAGAAAACGCGCAAGCCCAGATCAATACCGAAAAAGCAGAATCAATTACCGGAGAGTTTCGAGGCGCTTTAAAAGAAACTCAAATGAAAGAAGAGGAATTAAGAAAAAGATTTTTGGCCAGAATTGAGGCCAGGGCCGA
>MHMD01000011.1:4170-8081 GCA_001819295.1 Candidatus Nealsonbacteria bacterium RIFCSPHIGHO2_02_FULL_43_13
ATTCCCGCGCCCCCGCCATTAAAGCCGACGCCACCCGTCGTGAAAGAGGAAAAAACTTCAGAAATTACTCAAACTTTTTTAAAAAAACCGGGTTTTGGCCAAAAGATTTGGATCAGAATTATTCTATCTTTGCTCGCCCTGTCAATCCTGGCGCTGGCGGCCACTTTCTCATATTGGTATTTTATTGTCAGAGAAAAACCGCCGACTGAAGAGCCGAAAATTACGACCCCCGTTAATCCCGTTCCCGAACAAAAAGAATTAATCATCCCTCCTCCTCTGTTTTATCTTGAAAACTCCCAAACATTAAAAACGCCTCAAACTAGCGAGGTTCCTTTCTTGCTCTTCCAGGCGCTGCAAGGCAAAACAACCCCGGGCTCTCTAACTCGCATATTACTTGAAGACACAGAAAACGTTAAAATTCTTGGCCTAAAAGAGTCTTTCGACTCCTTCGGCATAATCCCTCCCGAAAATTTTTACAGCAAACTCTCGGACAACGCCACTTTATTTATTTACTCTCAAGAAGAAGGCAATCGCTTGGGGCTCGCCGTTAAAACTAACGACCGAGCGGGCTTGACCAGCATTATGACGTCTTGGGAAGAAACAATGGAAGAGAATCTTAAGGGCCTTTTTGAGCTCTTGGGCAAAGACGCGCCGGCGCTGTACTCTTATTTCCGAGACGCTCAATATCAGGAAACGAATTTCCGCTTTCAGACCTTCAGCCGCCAAGATGTGGGCATCGTTTATGCGATTTTTGACGATTATTTCGTCTTGACTACTTCCTGGAAAAGCATGGAAAAAGTTTTGGATAAGCTGAAAGAGGCGCCCCTGTCCCTGGAAAATATGACGCTGGCAGGAAAAATCGGCCAGCTTTTTTTTATCGGCGTCAATGGTACGACCTTAACTCCGGAGATGGAAAAATTAATCGCGAGCATCCAGCCCGGCGGCATCCTTTTATTAAAAAAGAACATCGTCAATGAAGGACAGACCAAAAAATTGATTCGAGATCTTCAAGAGGTTTCGTTTAATAATTACGGTATTCCTTTATTTATCGGCGTTGACCAGGAGGGCGGAGAAATCTCTCCGGTAAATTTTACCAGAGAAAAAACTGCCCAATCGGAACTGAAAACGCCGGCCCAGGCTTATGCCGTAGGATTAAGCAGGGGAGAGGAGCTAAAGGACCTGGGTATTAACCTTAATTTGGCGCCGGTTTTAGATGCAGCCCAACCCAGTGATTTTGTTTTCGGTCGGGTCTTTCAGGCAACAGATTCGGAATCCAGCGCTCTTGCGAAAGCCCTAATCTCCGGCCAAAAAACAGCCAGCGTCTTAACGGCGATCAAGCATTTCCCGGGCTACGGCGCAATTGCTTTTGACCCCGAAAAAACACTGGCAATTTTAGATAAAACGCCCCAGATCGATCTTTTTGAGATAGCGGCGGAAGCCAAGCCCGAATTCGTAATGACCTCTAATGTGATTTATTCCGAAATCGACGCAGAGTTGCCGTTTAGTTTTTCCGAAAAAGGCATAAAATTACTGAAACAAAGCATGGGTTCGGAGCCTTTAATTATAACCGACGATTTGCCCCAGCAATCATTAATCGATAAATTTTCTTTGAGGGGCGTGGTAACTTTGCCCATCAAAGCCGGGGCCGATATCCTGACTTTTTCCACCAACTGGGAAACAACGCTGCCCGAAGCCATTCGTATTCTTAATGAGGCGGTTCAAAACGGGGAAATCTCCAAAGCGCAAATTGACGATTCGGTCTTAAAGATTATAAAATTAAAAAGGGCCTACTATCATTATGAATAAACAAGCTGTCAAAGAAAAATTAGAACAAGAAAAAGCGGCCATCGAGAAACAATTGGGGACTTTCGCCACTAAAGACCCGAACCTTAAAGGCGATTGGGATTCTAAGTTCCCGAAATTTGACGGCGATTTGGAGGGAGCGGCTGATGAGGTTGCAGAATACACGACCCGTCTACCCGTGGAGTTCAGCCTAGAAACAAGGTTGCGCGACGTAAACTTGGCTTTAGAAAAAATAGCCGGAGGCAAATACGGCAAATGCGAAAACTGCGGTAAAGATATTGAAAAGGAAAGGCTGGAAGTCTACCCCGCCGCCCGTTTTTGTATGAAATGTCAAGGTTAAATCTAAAGATAGCCGAAAATTTTGCCCAGAACATATAAAACAACGCTAAGCAGCAAGATCCAAACGATGGTAAATTCTGACATAATTACTTAGCAAAAGGATTCTTAGCTCCGCTGACGCCGAAGTGCACGTGACAGCCGGTTGAATTGCCCGACCCCGGCATGCCCAAGGCTCCGCCGACCAAAGCGATAATTTGGCCTTGAGAAACATAATCGCCCGTTTTAACAAAGCTTGTTTGAAGATGCCCGTAGCTGGTAACAACGCTATTGGGATGTTGAACGGCAATAGTGTTGCCCGCCCCGCCAAAGGCCCATTTAGAAATGGAATTGGTTAATTTAACCTTCACCACCTGGCCGGCCGCGGCAGCGTAAACCGGCTCACCGCATTTACCGTGGCTGAAATCAACGGCGTTATAAAAATGCAATCCTTGGGTGATGCGGCAAGGAGCGGCAATCGGACAAATTAAGTAACTGGAGGCCATAGGAACTAACGGCTGAGCATAAACAACAGCTGGCGGCATCACGCCGTCCGGCACGATTAAAATGTCGCCGGTATAAATATCCCCTTCGGCCGACAGATTATTAAAAACAATGATGTTTTCGGCTGTTGATTTATAGGTTTTGGCGATATCTCCCAGAGTATCGCCGTTTTTCACGTGGTGGAGAACGCCCGAGGTGGGTAAGATCACCAGTGTCTGGCCAAGCTTTAATAAAGAAGACGATGTCAGATCATTGGCCCAAAGCAGGGTATTTAAAGAGATATTAAACTGCTTTGAAATAGACGAAAGCGTATCGCCATTCTCCACCACATATTCGGTGATCTCTTTTTGCGTCCATTCGTAATCAGACGCTTCCATTAAGGCTCCCAGAACCTGGGGAGTAACCATAATCGGAGGAGAAACGGAGGCTAAACTATTTTGCTGGATCAGACTTAAATCGGGCGATTCTTTAACTTTGGCCCCGGGAGTCACGAAAGAATCTTCGGTTTGGTAATTGGGGTAAGCAACCAGCAGGTTGGCGTTGCTGATAGCGGGAGAAGCAGGATTAACCAGGGAAATAATTGAGAACAAGCCGAGACAAATCGCCCCTAAATAAAAGAAGGGGTCTTTTGCAGATCCTTTAAGTTTTTTCCAATACGTCCAGATCAAGTTTTTGAGCTCTCTCTTACCAAAAATAACCATAAATTGCTCCTGCCTATAGGATACCACCGGGATAAGATTCGGTCAAGCATTTTATCCACAGTCTTAAGCCCCATAGCTTGAGGTCCGACCTCACAATATTATGCTAAAATATATCAATGGACTTAACTTCTAAGCAAAACGTCGAACTTCTCTTAAAAAAGCATGGACTTCGACCTCAAAAAAGGCTTGGCCAGAACTTTCTTATTGACAGAGACCTGCCCCAGAAGCTTGTGGCTGCCGCCCAAATCGACGCCCAAGACACGGTTTTGGAAATAGGCCCTGGCATCGGCGCCATCACCCAGGCCCTGGCTCAAAAGGCTAAATCAGTTATCGCCATAGAAAAAGACCGCAATATGGTTGAAATTCTCAAAGAAACCCTGAAAGAATTCAGTAATGTAGAGATTGTTCAAGCTGATGTTTTGAGGTTCGACCTCCCTCAAAATAAAGAGGGAGGTCGAACCTCCTTTAAAATCGTGGGCAACCTGCCTTTCTACCTCACCGCTCCGGTTATCCGGAAGTTTCTTGAATTGAGTGAGGCCGGGCCTCAATCAATGACGCTGGTGGTGCAAAAGGAGGTAGCCCAAAGAA
>MHMD01000012.1:0-1016 GCA_001819295.1 Candidatus Nealsonbacteria bacterium RIFCSPHIGHO2_02_FULL_43_13
GCCCGGACCGAGCACCGTGCTGTCGATTACTAAAAACCCTTCCATGCCTATTTTAGGATCGCTGACTTTAAGAATATATTCCGGATTGGCTGATGTTACCTTCATATCTCAATCTTAACAAAAAACCGCCTTCGCCGAAAGACGGATCAACGGTTCTTTAATTAGTTTGGATAATAAAAAAGCGGCTCAGGCATGATGCCTAAGCCGCTTAACTTATTTTGCTTCCTCTCTATTAAAATCCCTTAAGGTGGGGGGCTGAAAAGGAATTATTTTGAATTTCCTTTATTTTCTCCGCCACCTTCTTGCCAAACTTTTCACCTTTCGCCCGGGTTAGCATAATTGCTAAAATGTCCCAGGCTCGTTCAAAGCCCTTTTCATTTTTCGGCAATCTCAGTATCTCGCCCCGGCGATACCGGCCGCTGACACTTTCAGAACCTGCTTCAAATAGGTATTGAAGCATTATGTGATAGAAGTTGAGGATTCGCCTTATCCCCTCTCCTTGAGAACAATACGGTGCTACATAAAGGCCGATCTTAACGCCTTCATTTCTAAGATCAATAAAATCTCCTTTGTAGTATCCTTCAACGCCACCTTCGGTAGCAAGACATACCCTGAGCTTATTTGCTCTTGGAGACCACTCGCTTCTCTTGATATTCGGGTCGCTAAATCTTGCGATTAAGGCGGCGTTCAGGACGCTGACGATCATATCGCTCCAAGGAATTTCACCTACTGACGGGTAATTAAGACAAACTCCCCATTCCTGGCCATCATCTTCGCTCCGCTCACGTCCTATCATTACGGGGATCAGTTCGTCGCCCTTTTCTGTCTGCGTTAAGCGCCAGTCTTTCCAAATTATTCCGCAGTTACCGCATTTTCCTTCCGGCCATTCATTGCAATTAATCGTGTCTTCACTTCCGCAATTCGGACATTTTCCTAACAACCTCATTTTAAAGTACCTCCTTGACTTTATTTACTATTCTTTACTTTACCGTGCCCGAGAAAAAAATCAAGCCCTG
>MHMD01000012.1:1027-9446 GCA_001819295.1 Candidatus Nealsonbacteria bacterium RIFCSPHIGHO2_02_FULL_43_13
TAACCTGGCTGCGAAATTGAATGGAGTAAAATAGCTTTGCCAGAGGCGGTCAGAGGAAGAAAAAGTATTATTGGAATAAAAATAATCTATTAAAACTTCCCTTAAACGCAGCAACTCGCGAAGTTTCTTTTTATTTTTACGATCATCAATGGTTAAATCCAAAAGTTCCAGCGCCCGCTCAATGGCTAAACGACTGTATTCCAAATTTCCTTTTTTCCGCCAGCTGATGGCGCGTTCGACTTCGCTTCCGACATTGGCCGCCTGTTCAAAAAAAGAAAATCCTTCCCATCGTCCGTTAGCCAATTCTTTATGTTGAAAGCTATTTTTCATCGTTTTTTATGACTAAATTTTCGACAATTTCTAAAATTTTCTTCCGGATTTCCGGATCGTCAACGCCCCGATTGCGATTACCAAGAAATGGCTTAAGATTAATCATTGAATCAAATTCAACAAAATTTTCCTGACCAAAATATTCGGGATAAAAATTAATCCCCCAAACATCCGCTCTTTTTGAGCCGTTTTCCGTCAACAAAACCTCTTCATCGGCATGCAATTCGCCGTCAATGGCCATAATTCCTTGTTTTATATCAACCACCGCCTTAACAAGGTTGCCAAACATCTTTTTAGCCATTTCGCCGAGAGTAGAAATAGCGACCTTGTTTTCTTGAGTAACAATAATCATAAAACCTAGCTCCCCCGGCAGGACTCGAACCTGCAACCTTCTCGTTAACAGCGAGCCGCTCTACCATTGAGCTACAGGGGAATGTGCGCTTTTAGCGCATTATTAATATATACTATTTTTAGTATCCTTTCAACTTCTTCAAAGAGCCGTGCTCTCTGATTCTATCCAGGGCTTTCGCCTCAATTTGGCGGATTCTTTCTCTGGTTACGCCAAACGCCTCCCCCACTTCTTCCAAAGTATGAGTAATGCCGTCGTCCAAGCCGAACCTCATGCCTAAAATTTTCTGCTCTCGAGCCGTCAAATCAACCAAAATATCGTGTAATCTTTCTTTAAGCAGGGTTCTCGCTGCTTCCACCGAGGGAGCTACCACTTTTTCGTCTTCAATAAATTCAGCTAAAACGCTGTCCTCCTCGTCTTCGCCAACCGGCGTCTCTAAAGACACGGTTTCTTGAGAAATCTTCTGGATATGATGGACTTTAGCCACATCAATGCCCATTTCAGAAGCAATTTCCTCGGGCAACGGCTCTCGGCCCAAGTCCTGCAGCAATCTGCGCCTAATCTGGGTATATTTGGAAATAGTTTCCACCATATGAACCGGAATCCTAATGGTTCTGGCCTGATCAGCGAGGGCGCGCGTTATTGCCTGGCGTATCCACCACGTAGCATAGGTAGAAAACTTATAGCCCCTTCGCCAATCAAATTTTTCGACAGCCCGGAAAAGCCCAAGATTCCCTTCTTGGATTAAATCAAGCAATGTTAAATTGGGAGACCTGCCGATATATTTTTTCGCAATGGAAACAACCAGTCTTAAATTAGCCCGGGCTAAAGATTTCTTTGCCTCTTCGTCGCCTTTTTCAATGCGTTTAGCAAATTCTTTCTCTTCATCGGCGCTCAAAAAAGAAACGCGGCCGATCTCCTTCAAATACATCTGCACCGGATCCAATCCTCCCTCTGAAGTTATTTTAATTTCTTCTTTTTCTTTGTCCGACTTTTCTTTAAGTTCCAAAAGCTCCCTGGACTCTTTGGCCTCAATCCCCCGCCTTTCCAACTCTTCGTAAAGCGTGTCGAGCCCCTTCATGTCTTTTTCGATATCCGGGAAGGTATTTAAAATTTCCGAGTAAGTGATAAAACCGCGGTTTTCGCCGCGCCTTACCAGCTCTGCCATCTTTTCCGGAGTAACAATTTTGCTTTTTTGGGTTTTAACACCAGAAGCCTTTGTTCGCCTTGCTGCAGATTTAACGAAAGTGGGTCTCCTCCTAATCTTCTTTTTTATTATTTTTTTTGCCTTTCTTTTGGCCGGCTTCTTTTTTAATTTGCTCTTTTTCTTTTTAACCATATTTAATCCAGTAACTTGTTAGCTAATTTATTAAATTCACGCGTCAGATTATTAACTCTTTCCAACTCTTTTTCCAATTCGGCCTTTTTGATCTCCTGCGAAATCCCGTCAAGCTTATTTTTCGTTTCCATTTTTTCTATCTCTCTCAAGCTTAATTTTACCTCAGCCGAACAGTCAACGCTCTCGCCTTCGACTTCGCCTCTTAAAAAAAGATAGTTGACGAATTCGTCTGACTGGGGAAGGGTTTTTTGCTGCTTTAAATCAACAAAAATAGTTTGAATCTTCGGATCAAAATACGGCAAAAAGTCATCGGTAATTAATTCAAGCGTGCTTATCGGATTCCTTAAAACCAAAGAGGCGGTTCTTTCCTCCAAAAGCTGTTTGCGAGTCATAACTTTCGGCGCAATCGGCGCTTCTTCGTCTAAAAACGGGGCGGCCAAAGGAACGCCGCTAATATTTTTTAATTCCTCTTCCACTATTTCCTCCTTAACCTGTAATTTTCGGGCTAACTCCTGCGTCCAATGGGCACGTTCTATGGCATTGGGAATTATTTTCAGCACCGGTAAAAGCACTTTAGAAATTTCTCTTTTCCCTTCGGGAGTTTTCGCGTCAAAATGACCGAAGGCCGATTCGAAATAAAACTGTAAAATAGACTTCGCTCCTTCAATCATGCGCATCCAGTTCTCCGGGTTTTCGACGACAATATCAGCCGGATCCTTGCCGCCCGCCATTGTCACCACTTTAATATTAAAACCCTGTGCCTGGGCAAGCTCAATGCCACGCTTCGTCGCCGAATCGCCGGCGATATCCATATCAAAAGCGCTTAATAAATTATTGGAATAGCGTTTTAAAATTTTAAGCTGTAAATTAGTTAAGGCTGTGCCCGAGGTTGCCACCACATTTTCCACGCCCGCCTGAAAAGACATAATCGCGTCCATATATCCTTCAACCATAATACAAGCGTCCTTTTTCCTGATTTCTACTTTAGCCTTATCTAAGCCGTAAAGCGTGCGGCTTTTATCATAAAGCAAAGTTTGAGGAGTATTGACGTATTTCGCGATATTTTCTTTGTCTTTTTCTTTGAAAATCCGGCCGCCAAAACCAATAACTTGAGAATTGAAATCAAAAACCGGAAAAATGATTCTGCCTCGGAATCTATCGTAAAAAGAACCCTTTTCCGAAGTCAAGCCCAGTCCCGCTTTTTCAATCTCGCTTTTTTGATAGTTTCTCGAGGCCAAAAAGTCTGACAAGCCTTGCCAAACATCGGGCGCATAGCCCAATCGCCACTTTTCAATTGATTCTGGTTTTAACCCTCTTTTTAAAAGATACTGTTTCGCTTCTTTACCGACAGCGCTCGCCTCTAATTGCTTCTCAAAAAAACGGCAGGTTAACTCGCAAATTTCAAGAAGCCTGTTTCTTTCGGTTTGGAAATGCGCTGCCTCCGCCGTGGCGTATTTTCTCAATTCCACGCCCGCCTTCTGGGCTAAAATCCGCAAGGCATCGCCGAATTCCACGCCCTCAATCTGCATCACAAACTTGAAGATGTCCCCGCCGGCCGAACATCCGAAACAATGCCAGATTTGGCGAGCGGGCGAAACAAATAACGACGGTTTCTTTTCAGAATGAAAAGGGCAGACGGCCCGAAGATTGGCTCCGGTTTTCTGGAGTTTAATGTAACTACCTATCACCTCGACGATGTCGAGCCGGTTTTTTATCTCTTCAATGGGAGAACTGAACATAAACCGATGTCGGGAGGTCGGACCTCCCCCTTAATTTTGGGGGAGGTCCGACCTCAATCATTTTAATCGTTATTGTTTCTTCGGTTTACTGAAGTAAAAAATATAAACGATTTCCAGAAGTGCCATGGTGTTCACCACCAACAGGGCGATAAACCATTTTTTATGGCTATTTCTCGCCGCTCGCCACAAGGCTACGCCCTTCCAGGGCAAAACCCAAAGCAATAATAAAAATATCCAATTACTGTTTAAAAGTGATTCTAACATATTTTTATTCTACCTGTTTTTAATGATTTTATCCACCATCAGCGGGATCGTTTCTCGCTGATGATACTTATTAAATTATTTTAGTTAAGTCTCCGTTAATAACGACTGGCTTTAGCCCCAGGATTTCTTCCTTATAAGATATTTCCGGAATAGAATTTAGAAGATAAATCTTCTTATCCAGGAAAAGAGCGAGGCCCGCTTCCATTAAAGTATTGCCGCCAACGTAGCCCTGAATATTGTTTTTTGCGTAATTCAAAACCAGGATCGCGTCCGACCAGGCAACCTTGTCGAAATGCTTTTTCATCGCCATTTCTTTCCTATCCCAAACCCAGCCTTCATTGTCCGAACTCGTTTTCCTAATTGCGTAATATTGCGACGCTGAAATCGTATTGCCGTCGCCGTCTTCGAATTGAGACGGCGGCAATTTCACCTCATGGCCCAGTTTTTCCAACTGTTCTTTAACTTCTTCCATTTCCTTGTAAAAAGCGATGCTTCCGCAAATTGTAATTTTCATAATTTGTAACCGACCTCCAAAAGCATTTCCGGTATGACTTCAAGAGGTATGCCCCTTAAAACATTATTATAACTGCCGGCTAATTTTGCGATAAACGATGAACTGACTTTTTCCAGCGGATTAAAACCAAGGGCGTAGGTATTATGGCGCGGATCTTGTTCGAGATACTGATTGATTTCCTCCTCGGACAGTTCCCTCATTAATAATTCCGATTTAACTATTTTAGACGTCGTCGCTTGGGTTGACGTATTGATTATATGAATGCCCGTATAAAATTCGAACTTATTGCCCGACAAATTCTTTAACCTTTTGAATGCTTCCTGTTTCGATTCGGGCTTTTCTAAAATTTTACCGTTAAAGCAGCCGATTGAATCCATGCCGATCACGATGGCGTCTGAATGGTTTTTAGCTACCGCCTCGGCTTTGAGCCCGGAGAGCATCTTCACCAGTTCCTCGGGATCTTTCCTCTCCGCCCGGGACTCATCAACCTCGCTGCCTTCTGCAATAAAATCTATCCCTAAAAATTTAAACGCCTCGATGCGATAGGGAGAAGTGGTGGCTAAGATTATTTTAGTCACAGTTTTATTTTTCGTTCCAATCAACGCCGTTTCTTTTGGCGTGCTGCTCGGTAAATCCCTGCGGATATCTTTTCTTAAGCTTTTCGATGTTTTCTCCCAAAACTTCGTCGAAATCCCAGCCGAAATAATTGCAGATCATCGCCATATACCACATGGTGTCCCCGATATTTTCCCTGATGCCGGCGGTTTGATCGTTTTTGTGAGAAAATGTCTTCTTAATGCAACCGGCCACATCCCCCGCCTCTCCCGCGATACCCAAGCCCCAGGTTAAAATCTCTTTTTCTTTGTCGTCAAACTTTTGAGAAGTATTTTTGCAAAGCTCCTGATATTCTTTGAGATTATTTATCTTTTCCATGGATTTATTGTCGAATCTCGCAAAATTCGCTTAAAACCTTAACGGCCTTCTCTAAATTTTTATCTTCCACCAAGACGTAGTTGGTTTCGTAGGTCGAAACGTTGAAAATGCTGATACCGGCCTCGGCTAATGGTTGAGCTAAAGCGGCAATGACGCCAACCGACTCTAGGCCGAGATCGCCTTCGAGTTTAAAGGCTCGCCAATCCCTCTCTGCCAAAACCCCTCCCGGAATTTCCTCTTGAGGGCAGACAATTGATAATTCGGTTTTCGTCCGAGTGATGGAACAAAAATTAATATCTTGCGCCCACTCGGGAATAGGACCTTTTTCGGCAAAGCGACAAATGCCTAATTTTTCCGACAGAATGGAAAGAACGAATTTCATTTTTACCATAAATTTATGTATTTTTTATTTTCTAATAATGAATTCTTTTTCCAGGGCAGCTAAAGCATCGACAATACCCGTATAAGAAAGCTCGGCGTGCGAGGCCATGGTCGGACCGACGAAACCCTGGCGCCGCCACTCTTCTGCCTTTTGCTGGATTTTAAATCGTGTGGCGTCCCAGGCCACGTTACCGAACATATCAATGTATTCTTGAGAAAACATTCCGTCAGCATCCATGGAAAAAGCCGTCAAAGCAATGAGCGGCAAACAATAAGGGCCTGCCACCGGCGTATTGATTGCCACCGGCATCAACGGCATGACATGAGAGCCTCGCGCGCCGCCGGTGACAAAATGACCGAGCATAAACGGTTCTACTGTTTCTTCGGGCGCAGGAAATATGCCTTGGGTGCGTACAATAGCCACCGGATCGTCTTTACCCGTGTATTTGCCCGCGATATTATGAAGACGCGTCGCCGATACCGAAACAATCTGTTCTTCCGGAGCATAGCGCGAATGGATGCTTTCAATGGCAAACCTGTCCGGATTTTGCAAAAGCGCGGCGATATCCCATGATCTTTCGGGCGCTTCAAGCTTGATAAACCTGTCTCCTTCTTTGCAATCCATGTCGACGATAGTAAAAACGAAACCTTTGCGCATTTTTGGATTCAAAAGCAGTCCGCCATCGTGCATTGGGTCGCAAAAAACGGAATAAAAAGGATAATTATAAGAACCCGGGCCGCATTTGTCGGCTGTAAAAACCAGGAAAGCCTCGGCTGGACGATTTTTGTTTTGATTATCGCGTTCGAATTCCAGTTCGGCCACGGCCGGACCGGCTCCCTTAACCGTACCCGCCGGCGCGGTGACCAGCAAATCTTGCCCTGCGCCGTAAAGACCGGTTTTCTGGGCCTCGCTTGTTGCAGATAAAAAGCAATTCCAAGCGAACTGATGAATCTCGGGCGCATTAATGCCGCGTCGATGGCTCATGGTGATGGCAATATCGTCGCCGGTATAAGTCGCTAATCCGTCGATGATGATTTTTTGCTCGACGGCGGCGGCAATCTGACTTTTAACCAAGTCCATCATTTTATCAGAGGGCTTGGTATGCCCGCCGATGGAACCGACATCAGCTTTAATGACCGAAAGTGTAATTTTATTCATAGATGTGTTTATAAATTAAATAAGTTAAACGCAATTCTAACCGACTTCGAATAAATCGACGAAACTTTTATAATTTTGGGCGATGACCCGCGCCGCTTCTTCTCTTTTGACCGCACCTTGATGATAATCCAAAAGCGCTTGTTTGAAAATAGTGCGCCCCACGGCAAAGCCGACAACTCCCGGGATTTTAGCGGCTACGGTCAGCCAAAGACGCACTTTTTCTTCGCTTTCGCCTCGGCCTAAAACCACTACTCCGACGTTTTGGCGACCTTGACTGCGCGTCTGCTCCACGACGGCCTTCAGCTCATCAAAATCTTCCACTCCCTCCAATTTCCAAACATCCGGCTCAATGCCGTTATCCTGTAATTCTTTAATACTGGCCTGCATAATCCGAGCGTCCGAGGGGGGATGAACTAACAGTTCAAATAAAAATTTGTAGTTATTTTCGCGGCAAAACTCGTTGATGGTTTTTAATCGGGTGATCTGACGCGAATTAAGTTCCTTATCCCCCGCCGGATTATACCGCACCAGCACCTTAACGTAATCGGGTTTAAATTTTTCAATGTGATCCCTGAAATCAGGGCCGTACTCAAAATCAAATTCATCCTGACCAGACTTTTCTGCATTAAGAATTCTCATAATACCTAAGCTCCGAGTTTCTTCTAAAATTTTAGCGCCAAAACGCTCATCAACCAAAATTGCCGCGGACTCCTTAGATACTCCTATTTTCAAAGATAATAAAAAACCTTCATAAATAAGGTGTTTATAATCAGCGATAGTTGAAGACTCTGCCGGTGTTAATTCTTCTTCAGAAAAACCGAACATTTGGATAAACGATCCTCGATGATCAAACGGTAAAATGTATAATTTTTTTGAGACCATAATATTGATATTAATGTTTTTATAAACTCATCAAAAAGACGGAGAGCAGCGCCAGTCCAATCCCCGTAATTTTAATCCAGGACAGAGTTTCGCCGAAAATCAACAGGCCCATCAAAACGATCGCTATCGAATAAAATACTATCTGGACATTACCGGCAATGCCCAACTTCCAATTATGGATAAAAACGTAGGCGATGAAAAAAACTTGAATAGCATAAAGCATCAAAGCCCAGATCATCAGGGGATTTTTAAGAGCCAGCCAAAAATTACCGGCAATCGCCGCTTTTTTAATAAGAACATCGGCTACGGCGATAGCCGTGCCGGCCAGCACAATCGCGGTTAATTGGAAAAAGAAATTAGTCATAACGCTGCGGAGGGTACAGGATTTGAACCTGTGATACCTTGCGGTATATCCGCTCTCCAAGCGGACGCACTAGACCACTATGCGAACCCTCCAATCAAATTTCCATCTCCCTTAACGCCTTAATTCTCTGCTCAATGGGCGGATGTGTCAAGAAAACCGACGAAA
>MHMD01000012.1:9498-9903 GCA_001819295.1 Candidatus Nealsonbacteria bacterium RIFCSPHIGHO2_02_FULL_43_13
TCTCTGCTCAATGGGCGGATGTGTCAAGAAAACCGACGAAAGGCCCTTTCCCCTCAGAGGATTTGAAATATAAAGATGCGCAGTAGAGGTCGAAACCCTTTTCATGGGCGTGGGGTCGGCGGCTATTTTAGCCAATGCCCGCGCTAAGCCTTCGGGATACCGCGTTAAAAGAACGCCGGAAGCATCGGCTAAAAATTCTCTCTTCCGAGAAATGGCCATTTGAATCAACATGGCTATTAACGGCGATAAAATCATTAACACGACGCCCGCTAAAGCTAGAATTGCGCCCAGTTGACCGTTATCGCGGCTGTCTCTTCTTTTAATGCCGCCAAACAACATTGACCGCATCAACATATCTGAAAGAATGCTGGCAAACCCCACCAAAACTACGACCATCGTCATCAA
>MHMD01000013.1:0-2297 GCA_001819295.1 Candidatus Nealsonbacteria bacterium RIFCSPHIGHO2_02_FULL_43_13
TTCGGTGCGCCAGCTTGACCCCAAAATTACCGCTTCCCGCCATCTTGATTCTTTTGCCTATTCTTTGGTAACCGATGTTCGGTGCGCCAGCTTGACCCCAAAATTACCGCTTCCCGCCATCTTGATTCTTTTGCCTATTCTTTGGTAACCGATGTCGGCCAGCAAAAACACGAAGAAGAACATTTAATCTTAAAAGCTCTTGGATTCAAAATAAATCCCAATAATAAATTTTGCAAAGATATGAATGAAGTTCAAAAATTCAGAGATAACTGGGAAAAGGACAGAGAAAAATTAGATTATGAAATAGATGGGGTCGTGGTTATCGTAAACGACAACGAAACTTTTAAACGATTGGGGGTTGTGGGCAAAGCGCCGCGCGGAGCGATTGCTTACAAATTTTCACCAAAAGAAGCGGAGACAATTATAGAAGATATCATCGTTCAAGTCGGCCGAACAGGTGTTCTGACGCCGGTAGCCGTTTTAAGGCCGGTTCAAATCGGCGGAACTACGGTTTCTAGAGCAACTCTGCATAATCTTGATGAGATAAGACGCCTTGGCGTAAAGAAAGGAGATACGGTGGTGGTCGGCCGAGCCGGCGATGTTATTCCGGATATCAAAAAAGTTATTAAGGACCTTCGCGCCGGAAAAGAAAAAGAATTTCATATGCCCTCCAGATGTCCTGTTTGTGGTGAAACAATTAAAAAAGTAGCGGGGCAAGTCGCCTTTAAGTGCGTCAACAAAAATTGTCCGGCTATCAAAAGAGAGGCGATTTATCATTTTGTTTCAAGAAAAGCGTTTGACATTGACGGCGTGGGGCCAAAAATAATTGACCAGTTGATGGATGCCGGGCTTATCCGCGACGCCGCCGACCTGTTTTCTCTTAAAAAAGATGACCTTTTGAACCTTGAGAGATTTGCCGACAAGTCTGCCCAAAACGCCGTTGAGGCCATTCAATCAAAGAAAAAAGTCGCCTTAGATAAGTTTATTTATTCTCTGGGGATAGACCATGTCGGCGAAGAAACGGCTTTTGCCTTAGCCAAAAAATTTAAAACTCTGGAAAAAATTTCGGAGACGACCCTTGAAGAACTAAGCAATGTTCCGGATATCGGACCAGTTGTAGCCAAAAGCATCGCGGATTGGTTCCAAAAACCTTATAATCAAAAGCTGATTGAGAAATTTAAGAAAGCGGGAATAACCACTGAAAAAGAAAAACAGGCAAAGGGCGCGGACAAGCTGGCCGGAAAAACTTTTGTTCTGACTGGAACGCTGAAAACTTTGAGCCGCGATGAAGCAAAAGAAAAAATCAGAGAACTGGGCGGAGATATTTCATCAACCATCTCGCAAAACACCGATTTCGTTGTTGCCGGTGAAAAACCGGGGTCAAAATATGACGAAGCGAAGCGGCTGAAAATAAAAATTCTTGCCGAAGAGGAATTTTTAAAAATGTTATAAATTGTGTTAATTTTAAACCGTCTTAATGTTATATAAAATGATAACTGACAAGGAAATAAGCCATTTGGCAGAGTTGTCCAGAATAAAAATAACCGAAAAAGAGAAGGGAAATTTAAAAAAGGACTTGTCTTCAATTTTGGATTATATAAACCAACTGAATGAGGTTGGCACAAACGACGTGGAACCGCTGTACCAGACCACCAGCTTGGTTAATGTGGCGAGGGAAGATGCCGACAGAGGAGAATTTAAAATGAATGAGCAATTGAATGAAAAACTTATCGGACAGGCGCCGCATAAAGAAAACCGATTTTTAAAAGTAAAATCCATTCTTCAAAAATGACCGATACCGCGAAAAAAACCGTTAAGACCGTCGCCGAGGGCCTGAAAAAAGGCGAGTTTTCCACTGAAGAAGTTTTTACTCATTATCAGAACAAAATAAAAAAAGAAAACAAAGCCCTGAACGCTTATCTTTCGGTCTTTGACCAACACGATGCCAATATACGAATGTACACGAATGATACGAATAAACTTATAGGAGTTCCGGTTGCCATCAAAGACAATCTGCTTATTGACGGCACGATTGCCACCGCCGGTTCAAAAATATTAAAAAATTATGTTTCCGCCTATGATGCGACGGTTATAAAAAAATTGCGGTCGGCCGGCGTAAATTTTTTGGGCAAGACCAATTTAGACGAGTTCGCCATGGGTTCATCAACCGAAAATTCCGCTTTCGGCCCGACCAAAAATCCTCTTGATTTATCCCGCGTTCCCGGAGGTTCATCGGGCGGTTCCGCCGCGGCCGTCGCAGCCGACCTCGCCGTTTTCGCCCTTGGCTCCGATACCGG
>MHMD01000013.1:2303-2406 GCA_001819295.1 Candidatus Nealsonbacteria bacterium RIFCSPHIGHO2_02_FULL_43_13
CATCCGCCAGCCGGCCAGCTTTTGCGGAATCATCGGACTAAAGCCGACTTACGGAAGAGTTTCCAGGCATGGTCTGATTGCCATGGCCTCTTCGCTTGACCAA
>MHMD01000013.1:2428-7915 GCA_001819295.1 Candidatus Nealsonbacteria bacterium RIFCSPHIGHO2_02_FULL_43_13
TATATGACGCCGCGCTGGTTCTTCAAGCAATCGCCGGTTCTGATATTTTTGATTCCACCACCGTCCCCGCAGAAGTGCCAGATTTTACCCAAAACATAGACAAAGAAATCAAAAATTTAAAAATTGGAGTGCCAAAAGAATTTTTTGGCAAAGGTCTAAATAATGAAGTCAGAGAAAAAGTTGAAGACGCCATTAAAAAATTAGAGGGCCTCGGCTGCAAGATAGAGGAGATGTCCCTGCCTCATGCGGAATACGCCCTTGCTGTGTATTATATAATCATGCCCTGCGAAGTATCTTCCAATCTGGCAAGATTAGACGGAATTCGTTACGGCTATTCGGCAAAAGACGCCAAAAATTTACTGGACACTTATTTAGAATCAAGAGCCGAAGGTTTCGGAGCAGAAACTAAAAGAAGAATTATCCTCGGAACATTTACCTTGTCGGCCGGATATTATGACGCTTATTATTTAAAAGCTCAAAAAGTAAGAGCGCTGATTAAAAAAGATTTTGATAATGCCTTTGAAAAAGTTGATGCCATTGTCGGACCGACTTCGCCAACTACTGCTTTCAAAATAGGGGAGCGGTCATCAGACCCGCTCTCAATGTATCTGTCCGATATTTACACTGTGCCGGTAAATTTAGCGGGGTTGCCCGCGATTTCGGTTCCCTGCGGAAACGGAAACAAAACAAACATGCCGGTCGGTTTTCAAATTATCGGCCGGCCGTTCGATGAAGCGACTATTCTTAGGCTCGCTTATCACTTGGAGAAAAATTATACTGAATAAATGGAAAACGATTTAATCTCAAACACGCTGGGAAATCTATATCAAGCGTCCCAATTCAAATTGGGCGATTTGACTCTTGCCCAATTTGCCCAGGTTTTTAATTATTGGCCCGTTTTTGAAACTACCGGAGCATTTGCGGCTATCAAGCTGATTTTTTCGATAGCCGCTTTGGTTTTCGGCGCTATTTTTTTGGTCGTAGTCATACGGCTTGCCGGCTTAAACCGTCCTTCTTTGCCATCAGTTCAAAATATCCTTCCGCCGCAAGCGGCGGAAGGCGGCGCGCCAAACACCAGGTGGAATGAAATCATAAAACACATAAACTCCTACCGCGAAGCGGAATGGAAATTCGCCGTTATTGAAGCAGACAAACTTATTGATGAAACGTTGAAAAACGCCGGCTTCCCGGGAGACACTCTCGGCGAACGCTTAATGGGCATGGAAAGAGGCCAGCTTGCCACCTTAGACGGATTATGGGAGGCGCACAAAATACGGAATAAAATTGCCCATGACAGCAATTATTTCATGCGTTACGCCGAAGCCAAAAAAGCGGTTGAGCTCTATGAGAAGACCTTGAACGAATTAGGAGCGATTTAAATTTTACTCTTCGGGTCCACCCAAAGCATCCACCCCTTTACTTGTTTCTTTCTTTGGGGGTCCAAGAAATCAAACCACAAATTCTCAAAATCTTTCTGGGCTATCCTCCAGATGCCCCGGCTGGAAATCGGGTCGGCTAAAGTTAGGGTTTGCGCTTCGTCATCGTAATCAACAATCAGCGAATAGTGCCCGTCTTCGGGACTTTCCTCGCTGGCGTCCAAATTATCCCACCAATTGACTACCACCGTATAACCGCTGTTCAGCCGCTGTTTTATATCTTCTATCGACGCATTATCTTTAAAATCAATATTGCCGAAAAATCTGCTTAAGTAGGCAAACATCATTTCTTGAGCCGTGCCCCACCAAGGCAAACAAACCTCGCCGGCAATTTCCGGCTGGGGTTTTTCTATATCACTATCACTGACGGCTAAAATCATTTGGATAACAGCCGGGCCGCACCAAGCGGGATTTTCCTGCGGTCTGTAAAAATTTTCCGAAAAAACAATCTTTGGCATAATGTGGTGGACCTGATCGGGCTCGAACCGACGACCTCCTCGATGCCATCGAGGCGCTCTACCAGCTGAGCTACAGGCCCTTCAACCCTTCAATATACTTGGAAAAATATCACAAAAATGTTAATATATCAAGATAAGTTAATTAACCGCCCTCGTAGTTAAATGGATTATAACAGTCCCGTCCTAAGGGACAATTGGGGGTCCGATTCCTCCCGGGGGCACTACAAAATGACACTCCCAGCCGAAATACAAAAAATAATTAAAGAACTTGGCAATGCCGGTTATGAAGGATACGCCGTCGGCGGTTGTGTCCGCGATCTTGTCCTGAGCGAAGTCGAAGGATTACCGATTAAACCAAAAGATTGGGACATTGCCACCAATGCCAAACCCGAAGAAATCCAAAAAGTATTCCCCGACAGCTTTTACGCTAATAAATTTGGGACAGTCACCGTCAAAACAGACAGCGCCGATAATATTCTCCGCGAAATTCAAATTACTCCTTATCGGATAGAAGCGAAATACACCGATAAAAGGCATCCTGAAGAAGTTAAGTTCGTTTCAAAACTGGATGATGATTTGTCGCGCCGTGATTTCACGATAAATGCTCTTGCGACTGCCGACGGCAAGTTAATCGTTGACCTTTTCGGCGGACAAACCGACCTTAAGGAAAAAATAATCAGGACAGTGGGAAAACCAGGGGACAGATTCGGCGAAGACGCCTTGCGGCTGTTACGGGCAGTCCGGTTTGCCGCCGCGCTGGATTTCAGCATTGAAGAAAAAACATTGAACGCAATCGGAGAAAACGCCGAATTGCTTAGGGCAATATCAAAAGAAAGAATCCGCGACGAATTTTTGAAAATTGTCGAGTCCGACAAAGCTTACGAAGGAATGCTGATGCTCCACGAAACCGGTTTATTGAAATTTATCGTTCCGGAGCTTGAAGATGGAATCGGCGTCGGCCAAAATTTGCATCATATTTACACAGTTTGGGAACACAATTTGTTGGCTTTAAAATACGCCGCCGATAAAAAATACTCCACCGAAGTAAGGCTGGCTTCACTTTTTCACGACATCGGTAAACCTCAAACTAAACGGGGAGAGGGCAAATATTCCACCTTCTACGGCCATGATGTCGTCGGGGCCAGGATTACTGCCCGCATTCTTGAAAGATTGAGATTTTCAAAGGAACAAGCTGAAATAATAATCAAGTTTGTCCGCTATCATTTGTTCTACTACAATGTCGGCGAGGTCACCGAATCCTCGGTGCGGCGGCTTCTGGCCAATGTCGGCCCCGAAAACATTGAAAACTTGATTAAGGTCAGGGAAGCGGATAGAATTGGTTCCGGCCGGCCCAAGGCGGTGCCTTACAAGCTTCGGCATTTAAAATACATAATTGACAAGGTTTCTCATGACCCGATATCCGCCAAAATGCTCAAGGTCAACGGCGAAGACGTGATGAAAGAACTCGGAATCCCGCCCGGTCCGAAGGTGGGTCTAATTTTGAATTCTTTGCTGTCCGAAATTTTGGAAGACCCGGCAAAAAACACAGACGAGTATCTAAGAAACGGAATCCGCAAACTGGATAAAAAATCTCCCGAAGAACTGAAGCGGGCTTTGGAAAAAATCGAACAAGCGGTGGACGCCGAGGAAAAAGAGAGAATGAAAAAATATTATGTGTAAAAGCGGGCTGTGGTGTAACAGTAGCACGCATCGTTCGGGTCGATGTAGCCCGAGTGCAAATCTCGGCAGCCCGACCAAGTGAGTAAAAATTTATCAAACAAATGGGTTCGACTTATTTGCGAAAACAAATCCTGCTCAAGGAAATTTTTAAGATTGAATAGCGGCATCTTTTTGGTTCTTGGAATAATGCTCTTATAAAAGCGGGCTTACCTCCCGGCCGTTCATTAAATGAACGAATGTATCATAGAATTATTACTAATGCCAACGATGGACACAAATGCGATTCTATTTCAGAAGCTATTATTGATAATTGGCTTTCAAAAAATAAAATTCCCCATGAGCGCAACAAAAGCTATCCAAACTCTAAACACTTAGCCGACTGGATACTTCCGGAAAAAAATATCTTTGTTGAGTATTTTGGTCTTGCGCGAGACAGTAAAAGATATGACGAAACAATAAAATTAAAAAGAAATATTTGCAGAAAAAGCGGGATTAAATTAATTGAAATTTATCCAGAAAATGTTTATCCTGTATTAAGTTTAGATAAAATTTTAAAAAGGGCATGAAATTTGCGATATTTGAAGACAGCTCTCACCGTTCCGTACAATATGGACATTTTGATAAAATTGTGTTATAATTAAAAGCATGATAAGCATCTTTAAATACTCGTAAAAACCATGGAAGAACAACAAATTACAAAAAAAGAACGCCGGGAATTAAAACGCCAAGAAAAATTGGAACAGCAAGAAAACGGAGCAAAAAGCCGTTTAATTAGGCGGTTTCTTTTGTGGGCGTTAGTTTTAGCGGGAACAGCCGGTTTAATTTTCGGCATGGTCAAATTGGGCGGTTCCGAACCGGAACAATCAGCCATATTGATAAACGCGGTCTCGCCTTCAGATTGGACCAAAGGCAATAAAGAAGCCAAGGTTGTTTTAGTTGAATACAGCGATTTTCAGTGCCCCGCCTGCGCTTACTACCAGCCTCTGTTTAAAAAACTTTCGGAAGAATTTGGCGATAAAATAACTTTCGCTTACCGTCATTTCCCCTTGCGTCAGCATCAAAATGCCAGACTGGCTGCTTATGCCGCCGAAGCGGCGGGCAGACAGAATAAATTCTGGGAAATGCATGATTTAATTTTTGAAAACCAGAATAGGTGGGAAAACAGGGGAGACGCGGAAAATATTTTTACCGGATACGCCCGGACGCTTGGTTTGGATATTGACGAATTCAAAAACGGCTTGAGCTCCAAAGAAATAAAAGATAAAGTGGAAAACGACTATCAAAGCGGTATTCGTTCCAACGTCAACGCCACACCGACGGTCTTTTTAAACGGCGAAAAAATAAAAGTTCCGCCAAATTATGACGAGCTCCAAAACATCATCAACGAGGCCCTCAAAAACAATTCCTAATTGGATTATTTTTGCCCTTATCGCCGTCAGTGTTGTCGGATTGGCCGACTCATCTTATCTTACGGCAAAACATTATCTCGGTTCGCCGATTAACTGCTCCATATTCAACGGCTGCGAAGCGGTAACCGCCAGTCCTTATTCCGTCGTTTTGGGTGTTCCGGTAGCCCTTTGGGGTGTATCGTATTATTTCTTTTTTTTGTTGCTCGCGATATTATATGTTGACTCCAAAAATGAGAAGACATTGGAGTTTACGGCGAGATTTTCAATCGTCGGCATCGTCGCTTCCGCGTGGTTTTTGTTTTTGCAGATATTTATAATTAAGGCTCTCTGCCTTTACTGCCTTATTTCCGCGGTAAGTTCAACAACTCTTTTTATTTTGGGACTTACGGTTTTAAAAAGAAAAAATGTCAGCTTTCTGCAGAATAATTTAAGAGATTATTTCCGAATTTTTTAAAATTTCAATGGGCCCGTCGTAAAGTGGTATTATACGGCATTCGCATTGCC
>MHMD01000014.1 GCA_001819295.1 Candidatus Nealsonbacteria bacterium RIFCSPHIGHO2_02_FULL_43_13
TTTAACGGGAATAATCAATATTGCCAGGATCTTTTTCAAAAAACCCTTAGACGCGGCTCAGGGCAAGCCATGCTTTATGGCGAGGGAGCAAGTTCCGCCCACGAAGAAAATTTAGCTGGAGCTGTGGCGGTGGCGGAGTTTTTAGGCCTGAAGCAGGAGGAAGTTGAGCGAGGCGTCCAAAAGATTAAATTGTCGCAGACCGGCCGCGTTAAAAAAGGCGCTAACGGCATAGAGATTATCGATGCTACTTATTCGGCTAATCCCAGCGGCGTTATCGCCGACCTAGATTATCTTAAAAAGTGGTCCGGTAAAAAGATTTTAGTGATGCCCTGCCTTATTGAACTTGGCCAGTCGTACCGGGAAGTTCACCGAAGGATCGGTAAAAAAATTGGGGAGGTTTGCGATTTGGCTATTATTACTACCAAGGACAGACTTAAAGAGATAAGAGAGGGGGCTCCTGACGCCTTGTTTATGGAAAAGGCAGACGAAATTGCGGAGAAAATAAAAAGCTTTGCTAAACCGGGCGACGTCGTTCTTTTAGAAAGCCGGGTGCCAAGTCGAGTAATTAGCTTATTAATAAAATAGAAAGCGCCAACTTTGATATTAGTTAGCGCTTTTCTTGAGGGGTTTACGGGGTTAGTGTTGAGATAGCCCGGAAGATGGCTCCGAGAATGCTCAGAATCATTGCTAGGGCAGCGAAGGCAGCAAACCCGTACCAACCATTCTTGCTCCCTTTTTCCACCGCAAAACCTACAACTGCACTTACTATAGTTACCGCTATGATAGCTTCCCAGGACATTTTTAACCTCCTATTTTTATTTTGTTTCCATAACAGAGTTTAACATATTTATGATAATTTGTCAAGAGATAACTAGTAAAGAAGTTTGGGAGAGGTTTTTTGCTGGTAATCAAGAAAAAACCTTTTTGCAGTCTTGGAACTGGGGTGAATTTCAAGAAAAGATGGGCCATAAAATTTGGTGGCTCGGAGTATATAATGATGGATATCCGATATCCATCATTTTAGCGGTGAAGATACAAGCTAAAAGGGGAACTTTTTTATTGATTCAACATGCCCTCGGAATTTCAGAAGTATTAGTAAACAAGCTGAAGGAAATCGCCCAAGAAGAAGGTTGTTCTTTTATTAGAATAGCGCCGCTTTTGCCGAGGACCGAAGAGAACAAAAAACTTTTCAAAAAAATGGGGTTCAGGGCGTCTCCAATGCATGCTAATGCTTACGAAGCTACTTGGAAGCTTGATATCACGCCGTCAGAGGAAGAGTTGCTTGCGAATATGCGCAAGACGACGCGTTATCTTATTCATCAAGCCGAGAAAAATTCTGACATAGCAATTACTAAAAGTAATCAATTATCAGACGTAGATATTTATCAGAAACTTAATTCGAAGGTAGCCAAGCGTCAAAGGTTTACTCCCTTTTCTTCAGAATTTGTTAGAAATGAGTTTGAGGTTTTTGCAAATAATCAAACATTACTGTTTTTCGGTAAATATAAAGGAGAAGTCATTGCCTCGGCCTTGGTTATTTTTTGGTCAGGCATCGGGTTTTATCACCAGGCGGCGCTTGACCCGAAACATCATAAAATCCCCATAGCTTATCTGTTGCAGTGGGAGGCCATTAAAGAAGCCAAGAGGCGAGGCTGTAAATTATATGATTTTTGGGGGTATGTCGATCCTAAATCACGTCACCCTTGGGCTGGCCCGACTTTGTTCAAGATGGGTTTTGGCGGTAAAGCTTACGAATATTTGAAGACCCAGGACCTGCCCTTGTCTTGGAAATACTGGCTAATATATCTTTTTGAAACATTAAGAAAAATAAAAAGAGGATTATGATATTAGGAGGTCGAACCTCCCTCTGAATTTTGAGAGAGGTTCGACCTCTGATAACGAATGAAAAAATATTATCGAAAACCGCACAGGTACAAGAAAAGAAAGCCGCTTTTAAGTAAGAAATTCTTGGCTTTAGGATTTTTGACGCTGGCTGTAGCTGGAGCTGCTTTCTACGGTTTGTTTTTCTGGCAGGTCTTTTGGGTTGAAAAAATTACTATTAGTGGAGAGCAAAAAATCGCCAAAGAGGAGATAAGTTCTTTGGTTGAAAAAAACCTGGAAAACAAAGTGCTTTTTTTAAAAACAAAGAGCATTTTAAAGATTGATGCGGGACAGATTAAAACTGATATTTTGAATGCGTTTCCTCAAATAGCTTCGGCCGAAGTGAAAAAGAGCTTTTTTGACGCCATCAGCGTAAAAATTACCGAAAGAATAGCCGCAGCTTTATGGTGCGAAAACGATGATTGTTTTCTACTTGACGCAGAAGGCGTAATCTTTGAGGAGGCGCCTCTCGACTTCGGGTTGATCTTGGTTGAGACTACTCAATCACCCGATGGATTATTTTTGGGCCAAACGGCGGTAGCGCAAGACAAGATTGCCCAAATTTTAGAGATTAAATCAAAACTTGCCGAAGCTAAGATTGCCATTGATAAGGTTGTGTTTTCCGACGGACGATTGGATGTTGAAACTTCGGAGGGTTGGACGATCCGTTTTAACTTAAAAGGTGATTTGGATTGGCAGGTGATAGAGCTGAAGCTTACTCTTGAAAAACAAATCTCCCCTGAAAAAAGGAAGAATTTGGAATACATCGATTTGCGCTTCAGCCGAGTTTACTATAAGTAACGATAGTATTTTTGTTGTTGTGACGTTATCACTCTTGACAAAGGAGTGATTGTTTTCTATAATGGGATATATGGTAAAAACGCTAACCATTCGACAGGAGAAAATCTTGAATTGCATTGCGGAAGAGTATATCGCTTCCAAAATTCCCGTCAGTTCTAAAGCGCTTACTCGAAAGTACGGCTTTGATATAAAACCACCGACTATGAGAATTGAGTTCCAGAAGCTGACCGATCTGGGTTATCTGGCTCAGCCTCATACTTCGGCCGGCAGGATCCCGACCGATAAAGGATATAGGTTTTATGTTGATAATTTACATTCCGGCCTTTTTAATCGTGGTTTTGATTCAATCGAAAAAGAAATGGAGGACTCCCTCGGTTTTTTCCAAACCATGACAAGGAGAATCGCGGAACTGACTTCCAATTTAGCTATTACTTATTTCCCCGAGGAAGACGTCGTCTTCAAAGAGGGCTGGGACGAGGTTTTCAAAGAGCCGGAATTCGAGGATGCAAGTTTTATCGCCAAATTTATGGAAACTGTTCAGAGCTTCGAAAAACATATTGACGAGATGTCCGATTTCAACGATCCCCAGGTTTTTATCGGCAAGGAGAACAAGGTGGTTTTAGCCCCCGAATTCAGCACGATTGTTTCTAAAATTCATTTGCCTAAGAAAAAGGAAGGAGTGGTCGTTATTTTAGGGCCGAAGCGCATGGCTTACGATAAAAACGTCGGTATTATGAATTCATTGATTAAATTATTACAATAAAATGAGTGAAGAATTAAATAAAAAAATCGCAGAATTAGATAAGCAGAAGAACGAATATTTGGCGGGTTGGCAAAGAGCGAGGGCCGATTTATTGAATTATAAAAAAGAAGAGATGGAGAGGGTGGGCGATTTCCTGAAATACGCCAACGAAGAGTTTATTTTGAAGATTTTGCCGATTTTGGATAATTTTGAAGTTTGCGAGAAGGGCATAACGTGCGATCCCGAAAAAGATAAAAATGTTAAAGGCTTGCTGATGATAAAAAATCAGCTTCAGGATTTTTTGAAAAGCCAGGGGGTGGAAGAAGTCAAGACAGCGGGGGAAAAGTTTGATCCAAATTTTATGGAAGCAGTGGAGAAAGCGGAGGAAGAGCGCAAGGGTTACAAAATTAATGGTCGGTTGTTAAGACCAGCGAAAGTGAGAATAGTTAAATAATTAATTAAATAAATTATAAAAAACATATGTCAAAAATATTAGGTATCGATTTAGGCACGTCAATTTCAAAAATGGCCTCCATTGTTAATGGCGAGCCGAAATGCTTGGAAAATAGGGAGGGTTCGGTTTTAATGCCGTCGGTTGTCGCTGTTTCAAAAACCGGCGAGCGGATCGTCGGGATTTTAGCTGAAAGGCAAGCCATTACCAATCCCAAAAATACCATCCATTCGGTCAAAAGATTTATCGGACGAAGGTATTCTGATGCCGAAGTCCAAAAAGAACTGAAGCTTTTAACTTACGAAACCAGGGAAAGAAAGGACGGCGAAGTTGAAGTTAAATTGGGCGATAAATGGTTGAGCCCGATTGAAATTTCGGCCATGATTTTACAGAAATTGAAAGCTGATGCCGAAGAAAAGTTGGGAGAAAAAGTCACGAACGTCGTCATTACGTGTCCGGCTAACTTTGACGATTCTCAAAGAAAGGCGACCAAAGCTGCCGGAGAAATCGCGGGTTTTAACGTTTTAAGAATCATCAACGAGCCGACCGCGGCCGCTTTGTCTTACGGTTTGACCAAAAAAGCCAATCAGCAAATTGCTGTTTATGATTTTGGCGGCGGAACTTTTGACGTTTCGATTTTAAATACGACGCCCGAGACCGTAGAAGTAATGGCGACGGGCGGCGAGTCTCATCTTGGGGGACGCGACTTTGATCAGCGGATTATTAGCTGGCTCATTGACGAATTTAAGAAAGACAACGGCATTGATTTATCCAAAGACACTTTGGCTTTGCAGCGGTTGAAGGAAGCGGCCGAAAAAGCTAAAATCGAGCTTTCTTCGGCTCAAGAAACCGAGATTAATCTGCCCTTTATTACTTCCGATGCCGCGGGCCCCAAACATTTGCTTTACAGATTATCGCGAGCCCAATTCGACAAGCTTACCGCTGATTTGGTTGAAAGATCGATCGAAAGAGTCAAGAAAACTTTAGCCGAAATAAATTTGGCCACGAAAGATATTGAAGAAGTGGTTTTGGTCGGCGGCATAACTCTAGTGCCTGCGGTCAGAGAAGCGGTTAAAAAATTATTCGGCAAAGAGCCTAATAAATCTATTAATCCTGAAGAGGTGGTGGCTATTGGTGCCTCTATTGAGGCAGAAATTTTGAGAGCCAAGACCGAAGGCCGGGCTCCGGAAGGAGATATTAAAAGCGTTCTGTTGCTGGATGTTTTACCGCTCTCTTTAGGCATTGAAACTTTAGGCGGCATCAATACCGTGATGATTGCCAAAAATACCACTATTCCGACAGCGAAAACTCAGGTTTTTTCTACGGCGGCTGATAATCAACCGGCTGTAGAAATCATTGTTTTGCAGGGAGAAAGGCCGATGGCCAAAGACAACCGGACCATTGGCAAATTTGTTTTAGACGGTCTTCCGCCAGCTCCGAGGGGCTTGCCGCAAGTCGAGGTAGCCTTCGACGTTGACGCTAACGGCATTGTCACCGTGACAGCTAAAGATAAAGCTACCGGTAAAACCCAATCAGTTAGAATCGAGGGTTCGGTCGGTTTGTCTAAAGAAGAAATTGAAAAAATGAAAAAAGAAGCCGAAGTGCACGCCGAAGAAGACAAGAAAAAACAGGAATTGATTGAAGCAAGAAACTTAGCCGATAACTTGGTTTATACTACTGAAAAAGCCGTGAAAGATGCCGGAGATAAGGTTTCTGATGATACAAAAAAGAAAATAGTAGAGAGCGTAGATTCGTTGAAAAAGGTCAAAGACGGTGATAATATAGAGGAAATTAGACAGAAGACTGCGGAACTTTCTGGAGTGATTCAGCAGATCGGCGCCGAATTGTATGGTTCGACAGGCTCACCACAAGATAAGCAACAGTCAAAACCCGAAGAGAATAATCCGCCAGCTGGCGGCCCCGAAGAAGGCGAGTATAAAGAAAAACAGAATTAATTAATGGCTAAAGATTACTACCAAATTTTAGGAGTCGGAAAAACTGCCTCGCCGGAAGATATTAGAAGAGCTTATCATAAATTAGCGCACGTGCACCATCCCGATAAAGGTGGCGATGAAAAGAAGTTTAAGGAAGTTAACGAGGCCTATCAGACTCTTTCGAATAAAGATAAGCGAGCGCAGTACGACCAATTCGGCCGTGTTTTTTCCGCCCAAGGCGGACCAGCCTATGGCGGGGAGGACGGCCAACCGGGGTGGGACTTTGGCTTCGGCCAGGGAAACCCTGGAGGGTTTGGCCAGCAGGGATTTGACCCCGAGGATTTGGGCGATCTTTTCGGAGAGATGTTTGGATTCGGCGGCCGCACCAAAAAACAGAATATTAAAAATGGTAAGGATATCGAGGTTGATCTGGAAATTCCCTTGGAGGCTACCCTCAAAACTCAAGAAAAAGAATTTTCTCTTTACAAAGAAGTTGTTTGCGCCCGTTGCCACGGCAAAGGAGCGGAGCCTAATACTTCTTTAAACGAATGTTTTACTTGCCGGGGAGCCGGCGAGGTCCAACAGATTGCTAAAACGATTTTTGGTTCAGTCACCCGTTTGGCCGTTTGTCCGGAATGCGGCGGTGAAGGGCAAAGACCGTCAAAGCCGTGTAATGTTTGCAAGGGCGAAGGCCGGATTAAGAGCGAAGAGAAAATCAAGATTTTCATTCCAGCGGGTGTTGATACAAATCAGGTTATCAAGGTTGAGGGCAAAGGAGAAGCCGGCCGCAAGGGTGGCAAACCCGGCGACCTGTACGTCAGAATCTTTATTAAAAAGCACTCGACCTTCCAGCGGAAGGGAGATGATTTATTGACCAATGTCCCGGTGTCTTTTTCGCAGGTGGCCTTGGGCGGGGAAATTGAAGTCGCCACCCTGGGCGGGAAGAATATTTTATTGAAAGTGCCGGCCGGTACAGAGTCGGGCAAGGTTTTACGGCTGTCGGGCAAAGGCATCCCGCATTTTCAGAGTTTCGGCCAAGGAAGTTTATATGTTAAACTGGTCGTGCGTACTCCTCAGAAAGTAACTAAAAAACAAAAAGAATTACTGGAAGAGTTGAAAAAAGAAGGAGTATAAAATGTAGCAACCCAGGGTAATTTACTTTCGGTAAATTACCCGGCGAAATTTAAGAATTAAATTTCGCCCCCATAACTCAATGGTAGAGTAGTTCCCTTTTAAGGAAAAAGTTGCAGGTTCGAGTCCTGCTGGGGGCACAAACACATGCTAATTCAGGTGACTGACTTGTCTGGCAAGACCCGCTGTGGCGGGGTGATATCCGATTTCCGAATATGTATCTGCCTGCCTGTCGGCAGACAGAGAAATCGGACATCCAGGCATCGTAAGCTGATAGTTGACACGATTTCTTGAATTGTTAAAATAATAATATAAACATGGTCGAAGACATCAAAATAATTTTAGAAGAACATAAGAAGGATTTTGACAAAAAGTTTGAAGAAACCAACCGGCATTTTGACGTTGTGGCTGAAGATATTAAAAGCAAGATAGAAACTGTCTCTGAACAAGTGGCAACCAATACTGAAAAACTGGAAGAACATGACCAAAGATTTGATAAGATCGAAAGCGACCTCGGCCAAGTTAAAGACGATGTTGCAATAATAAAACTTGATATCGAAACGATCAAGAATGACTTAAAGCAGAAGGTTTCCCGTGAAGAATTCGTTATTCTCGAGAAAAGAGTCGGTATGCTTGAAGCAAAATCGAGGAAATAAATCTTTTCTTCACCTTCTGAGTTTATGATTATAAAAATGAGTGAGGCCCGGCCTCACTCATTTTTGGTTGTTGACAGGGGTCTTTGGAATTGTTATAATATAATTGCTCAAGTAGGCGAGGCAATTACCCTTCGGTGGGTTTGGGGTTTACCCTGAGCTTGTCGAAGGGAGGAAAGTCCGAACTCCTTTCCGCCTCATCGGCGGAGAAAGGTAGCGGGTAATTCCCGCCCGGCGCGAGCCGAGAGATGCGAACAGAGACGAGTCTTTGATAGGTTTGGGGCTTGCCCCGAGCTTGTCGAAGGGTGAAACGGCAAAATTCTTACCCGGGAGCAAGAGCAAAGCAGAAAGCTGTGTTTTATCATAGAATTTCTGTTAAAAGTAGCTCGCATGACCCCGAGAGCAATCGAGGGGCTAGATAGATGATTGCCCACGACAGAATTCGGCTTATTGCCTGCTTGAGCAAGAAAAATACCGTACGGTTTTCCGTACGGTATTTTTGTTGTTTCACCATCTCTCCTTTTGCAATCTGGTGACATAAAGAACATCAATTCTTAGAATTCTTCTTCTTTTAATCTCAATAATTTTAGCCTTGTCTATTTTTTCTATTAAATCTTTCACATCATCTGGTTTTCTAGCTACAGCTTCCCAGTAGCCATCACGAAGATCAAAATTAGAGATGACGTTACCGGTACCGATTTCATCGAAAGACAGAATAATATTTGCTCTTTTTATGCCCTCGGTTTTATTGGGAGCGCAAAAGAACCAAAGATATTTTTTACCGACTACCGCACAAAGCATATCGTCTCCTTTTTAAGGTTCTAGTTTCTCCTGTCAAGATAATAACTGTAAGTTCGAAATTTGTAAAGCAGGAGAAAAAAAGATAGAATAAGAGCGTCAATGTTCAACGACTTTTTTAATTCAGAAGCAAAAACTATCAATCGAGCAGCCTTGATTTTAGCCGCTTCGGCTATGTTTAGTCGTCTTTTGGGTGTTCTTCGAGACAGCCTGCTTTATCGTACTTTTGGAGCCGGGCGGGAACTTGACGCTTATTTTGCCGCTTTTCGTGTTCCGGACCTTGTTTACAATATTTTAATTGCCGGCGGTGTGGTGGTTGCTTTTTTGCCTCTGTTCTCCGAATATTTTTTAAAAAGCAAAGAAGAGGCCTGGCGGTTTGCTAATAATGTTTTGAATGTTTTTTTGCTTTTTCTGGTTTCAATTTCTTTGATTTTTGCTGTTTTTGCGCCTTTCTTCGTCAAACTCATCACTCCCGGTTTTGACTCCGAGCAGCTCGCTTTAGTTGTTCTTTTGAGCCGGATTCTTTTTTTAAGCCCGATATTGCTTGGCTTGTCTTCTCTTTTTTCCGGGATTTTACAATATTTTAACAAATTTTTGGTTTACAGCTTATCGCCGATTCTTTATAATCTCGGGATAATTTTGGGAATTATTTTTTTAGCTCCGGTTTCCGGTATCTGGGGAGTGACGGCAGGCGTGATCTTGGGGGCGTTCATGCATTTTCTGGTGCAGGTGCCTGCGGCCTGGGCGAGCGGTTTTAGATACTTACCCGTTTTAAATTTTAGAGATCCGGGCCTTAAAAAAGTCTTTTCTTTAATGCTGTCCAGAACTTTGGGCGTAGCCGCCCCTCAAATCAATTTAATAGTGGTGACGGCGATTGCTTCTGGCTTGTCCGCAGGCGCTTTGAGCGTTTTTACTTTTGCCAGTAATCTTCAGCAATTTCCTCTGGGGCTTCTGGGCATTCCGTTTGCTGTCGCTGTTTTCCCGGCTTTAGCCAAATCTTCGGCGGCGCTGCAAAGAGAGGAATTTCTCGGCAAATTTTGGCAAACTTTTAAACGGATTCTTTATCTCGTCGTGCCGTTAAGTTTTCTGATTTTCATTTTTAGGAGCCAGATCGTCAACATTATTTATCATTACGGCAAGATTGGCGAGTCCTCCGCGTTGCAGCTGATTAGCACGAGTCTTGGCTTATTCTCCCTGGGGATATTTGCTACTTGCCTTATTCCCCTGGTGCTTAGAGCATTTTTTGCGCTTCAAGATACGAAAACCCCGACGATTATTGCCATCTTCGCCATGTTTTTGAATATTATCTTATGCCTGATATTCGTCCGTATTTTTAATTCCGTTATCGGGCTTCCTTTAGCCTTTTCGATTGACAGCATTCTGCAGTTGTTGTTTTTGGTTTATTTTTTAAACAGGAAAATTAATAAAAAATTTTGATGTTAAACCAAATACGCAATTTTTGCATCATCAGCCATGTGAACCACGGGAAGTCCACGCTTGCCGACAGGTTTTTGGAAATGACAAACACTATTCCTATGGACAAGATGAGGCCCCAGTATTTAAATGCGATGGATTTGGAAAGAGAAAAAGGCATCACTATTAAGATGACGCCGGTGCGCATGAAGTTTAACGACTACACTTTGAACTTGATCGACACGCCCGGCCATGTTGATTTCGGCTACGAAGTTTCCCGGTCTTTGGCGGCTGTGGAAGGCGCGATTTTATTAGTCGATGCCACTAAGGGTATCCAGGCGCAAACCATCGGTAATTTGGAGCTGGCTAAACACCAGAAGCTCGTTATTATTCCGGCCATCAATAAAATCGATTCTCCCCAGGCGAAAATCGAGGAAACCGAAAAAGAAATGATGAGTCTTCTGGACGTCCAGGCCTCGGATATTATCAGGATCTCGGCGAAAGACGGCGTCAATATCGATAAAGTCATAGCAGCGGTTTTAGCTAAGGTGCCGGCCCCCCAGGGCGAGGCGCAGAAGCCCTTAAAGGCCTTAGTCTTTGATTCTAAATACGATGCTTTTAAAGGAGTCTTAGCTTATGTCAGGATTTTTGACGGGGAGGTTAAAAAAAACGACAAGATTTATTTAATGCAAAGCAAGGCCGCGGGCGAAGTCAAAGAAGTCGGTATTTTTAATCCGGAATTTTTTCCGACAGAAAGATTGGGTCCGGGAGATATCGGCTACATTGCTACCGGCATTAAAATACCCGGCCAGGTGAGGGTAGGCGAGACGATTACTCTTGTGGGCCAAACTCCCGAGGTGTTGCCCGGTTATCAAGAACCAAATCCCATGGTTTTTTTAAGCGTTTATCCCGAAAACCCTGATGACTTCGAACTCTTGAAAGATTCTTTGGAAAGGTTAAAATTGAACGATGCGGCCTTGAGCTTCAAGCCTGATTTCAAAGAGGGCTTGGGCCGGGGATTTCAGTGCGGCTTTCTAGGTCTTTTACATACCGAAATCATCGCCGAAAGATTAAAAAGGGAATTCGACTTGAACCTGATTCTTTCTACGCCGTCAGTAATTTATAAGCTGACGCTAGCTGGCGGCAAGGAGATTTTTGTTTATACTTCAGCCGATTGGCCCGATCCGACGAAGATCGTTCAAAGCCAGGAGCTTTGGATTAAGTTACAAGTTTTAACGCCCGTAGAATATCTTGGTTCTGTTTTACAGCTTTTAGAAAGTATTGAGTCAAAACAGCTCAAAACCGATTCTTTAAGCCAGGGCAAGGTTGAGCTCTTATACGAAGTTCCTTTGAGAGAAATCATCACGAAAAGCTTTTATGACAAATTGAAGGGCGTATCCCAGGGATTCGCCTCCATGAATTATGAAATCTTAGGTTGGCGGCAGGCTCACCTGGTCAAGCTCGATATTCTAATTTTAGGGAAAAGCGACGAGGCTTTTTCCCGGATCGTTCCCGAAAAAGAAGCGTTTATTGAAGGCAGAAAGACGGTGGAAAAATTGAAGGAAGTTTTGCCGTCCCAGCTGTTTGCCGTGCCCTTGCAGGCTGCAGTCGGAGGGAAAATTATAGCCCGGGCCACCATTTCAGCGCGCCGCAGGGACGTCATCGCTCCGCTTTATGGGGGAGATTATACTCGCAAAAAAAAGTTGCTGGAAAAGCAAAAAAAAGGTAAAAAAGACTTGAAAGAAAAGGGCAGGATCAAGATTCCTTCGAAGACCTTTTTGGAGGTGTTTAAAATCTAAAAACCGGGAGCTACGGTAAAGACGATCATGCTTAGAACAACTAGAGTCGCTACGATAATCCAGATTATTTTAATCAATTTTATTGATTTCATTCTTCTATGATAGCAAAAAATAAAAAAAAGCAAAATGAATCAAAGCAGGCGATCTTTTTTTCAGCACTTTTGGGAATTATGCTTTTTATGGTGGTAGGGTATTTGGTCGTGTCTAATTTAAAAATTAATGCGAGAAGGACGGAGTTGAACTCCCAGTTGATTAAATTAAAAGTCGAACTTAATGCTTTGGAGGTGAAAAAGGTGCAATTGCAGGCTCAGGTTTCTGAAGCGGCTGATGACGAATATCTGGAAAAAGAGGCCAGAGACACTTTTAATCTAAAAAAGCCGGGCGAGGAGGTGGTGATTATCTTACCGGCCGAAAACAATGAGAGTTCGCAGAAAAAAGAAAGCTTTTTCCAAAAAATCATAGATAAGATAAAATTTTGGTAAGGCGGGTGTAGCACAATGGCAGTGCGCTTGCTTCCCAAGCAAGATACACGGGTTCGATTCCCGTTACTCGCTCCGCGCAAAGCTATTGCTTAAAAAACAATGCATGGTAGGCTCTAAACAGACAATGTCAAAACGTTTTTTGTCACATAATTCAACTATCGTTCTTTCTGCTTTAATCGCTATTTTTGGAATAGCTTTTTTGGTTTGGGTATTTTCTTCCAACACTCTTATTAATGCTGGAGACAATACTGGCGCTGCCAGCGTGATTATTTCTGGCAGTTTGCAGGCGAAAACAGGCAGAGCCGCTACTTTGGTTGTAGCCGCCTCCAATGGCGCCCAAAGCTCAAAAGATCAGGCCGATTTTATTGCTGACGGAAGAGACGATCAGGTCGAGATACAAGCGGCCATTGATGCTTTGTCGTCTTCAGGAGGAACAGTTCAGTTATCGGAAGGAACATTTAATCTTTCTTCGGGCATAGTGATTAGTAGTGATGGTTTGACCTTGAAAGGCCAAGCAGGCCAGGGAGGAAGCAAAGCCCCGGGAACTTATTTTGAGACTTCAATTGATCGACCCAATTCTGTAATAACCGTCAATGATATAGGGAGGGTAGTTCAAGCTGGCATAAGCTTAGAAGATTTTTGGATTCGGAACTGGGGAAACGGCGACGGCATAGTTTTTGGCCCTGACTCCGGCATTTTTGACAGCAGGATTGAAGGGGTAAATTTTTTGGGTAACGCTTATCATCTTCAGTCTGCCTTTTTACTTT
>MHMD01000015.1:0-9696 GCA_001819295.1 Candidatus Nealsonbacteria bacterium RIFCSPHIGHO2_02_FULL_43_13
CGAATGAATTCTATCAGGAGAAGGCTAGAGAATACTGCGTGGCATTGGGTATTCCCCAATAATTAAAACCAAAAAGGCGTTCGTCATGTGCGGGCGCCTTTTATATTTGCCTTAAGGTGGATTTTAAGATAGGATAAAAGAGATTATGGCAGAAAAATTCATCATCAACGGCGGCAAACCTCTCAAGGGCGAGATTGAAGTTCGGGGGGCGAAAAATGCCGCTTTTCCGATTTTAGCCGCTACTCTTTTAACTCGCGAAACCTGCGAAATTTCCAATCTTCCTTTAATTGAAGATGTCTTTCGGATGCTGGAAATTATGAAAAGCATGGGTTCTCAAATTTCCTGGACAGGGACTCGTAAGGTCAGAATTAGCAATAAACACTTGGACCCTTCGAAAGCCAGAGAAGATTTAATCGGTTTATTGCGAGGCTCGGTGTTGTTTTTAGGTTCGTTATTGGCCAGGTTCAGCAATGTTAATTTTCCGCGGCCGGGCGGCTGCGTAATCGGAGCCAGGCCGATTGATACGCACTTGGACGGTTTTCGGCAATTGGGAGTCAAGATCACCAAAAACGGCCAGAAATATCTTTTTAAAAAAGCTCAAGCTAGAAGCGGCCGAGTAGTTCTCAATGAATTTTCGGTCACGGCCACCGAAAATCTCATACTTTTGGCGAGTTCTTTGCAAGGAAAGACGCTTATTAAGATCGCTGATGGCGATTATCAGGTAAAGGAATTGGCCAAATTTTTGAATAAAATGGGGGCTAAGGTTAAGGGTGCCGGCACTCACGAAGTTATCGTCAAGGGCTGTTCCAAATTAAAGGGAGTCCGACACCGCTTAATTAACGATCCGGTGGAAGCCGGTACATTTATTCTGATCGCGGCGGCAACTCGTGGGAAGGTGCTTGTCAAAAACGTGGAAATTGATTTTCTGGAATTGCCGCTTAAAAAACTTAAGGACTTCGGCGTGCCTTACCAAATTATTGGGCGTAATGCCGTTAAAGTTATGCCTTGGAGGAAACTCAAGATTGATAAAATCCAGAGTTTGCCGTATCCGGGCATTCCCTCTGATTTGCAATCAGCCTTCGGGGTTTTGGCGACCCAGGCCGAGGGCCCCACTTTAATTCATGACCCGCTTTACGAAGGCAGGTTAAAATATCTGGAAGAGTTGAATAAGATGGGAGCTAAAATCTATTTTGCCGATCCGCACCGGGCGATTATCAACGGGCCGACAAGATTATTGGGCAGGGAATTAGACACTTTTGATCTAAGGGGAGGAGCGGCTTTAATCATCGCCGGCCTTATTGCCAAAGGCAAGACAATTGTTAATAATATATATCAGATAGATCGGGGCTACGAAAGAATTGAAGAGAGATTGCAGAAACTGGGAGCTGACATTAAAAGAGTAAAAGTTTAAACTTATGTTTGTGAGAAAAATCGGCATTGATTTGGGCACGTGTAATTCTTTGGTTTTTGTTCCTAAAAAAGGGGTGGTTTTACAGGAGCCTTCGGTAGTGGCCGTATCTTTGCAGGACAATAAGATTTTAGCCATTGGGGAGGCGGCTAAAGAGATGATCGGTAAAACTCCGGACACGATTAGGGTTTATCGGCCGATGAAAGATGGCGTGATTGCTGATTTTCGGGTGACGCAAGCCATGCTGGGGCATTTTATTGAGAAGACCGTAGGTCCCTTTAAGCTTTTCAAGCCAGAATTACTGATTTCTGTGCCGGCTGGCATCACCAGTACCGAAAAAAGAGCGGTTTTAGAAGCGGCCATTAATGCCGGGGCTAAAGAAGCTTATGTGGTTAAGGAGCCAATTTTAGCGGCTCTGGGCGCCGGTATTCCTATTAACGCTTGCTCCGGTAATTTGATCGTTGATATCGGCGGCGGGACTTCGGAGGTGGCCGTAATTTCACTCGGAGGGATAGTCACTTCAAGTTCTGTCAGGGTGGCTGGCGATAAAATGGATAAAGCCATTGGCGAATATATTAAAGATAAACACAACGTGACCTTGGGCGAACAGACAACCGAAGAGATTAAAATTAAAATCGGTACGGCGATACCCGAGAAAGAAGAAAAAACGTTGAGTGTCCGGGGCAGGGATATGGTTTCGGGACTCCCTAAAACGATTAAGGTTTCTTCCAATGAAGTTTGTGAAGCTATTTCAGAAATCTTAACCGAAATTATCCATACCATTAAACATGTTTTGAGAGATACGCCTCCGGAGCTTTCCTCTGATGTGATGGACAAGGGCATGGTGATTTCCGGCGGCGGAGCCTTATTGAACAATATCGATAAATTAATCGCTAAAGAAACGGGCGTGCCCTGTTTTGTCGCTGAAGAGCCGTTATTGTGCGTGGTTAAAGGCACCGGCGTTGTCTTAGAGAATCTCGATGTCTATAAAAAGAGCATAATGTCCAAGAGATAATGCTAAGAAATCCCAAACAATGGCAATTCTTAAAAAAAACAGCTGAGCTTGGGAAAACGCCCCATGCTCTGTTGTTTTATGGCCAAGGCGGTATCGGCAAGCGGGCCTTGGCCTTAGAGTTCATTAAATTATTGAATTGCGAGGCCGATAAGCTTGAGGCCAGACCATGCTTAACTTGTCGGGCTTGCAAGGATATTGAAAAGAACGCCCACCCAGATTTAACCATTATTGAGCCGGAAGAGGGTAAAGAAATAAAGATTGTTCAAGTCAGGGATTTACAGAACAATCTTTCTCTGAAACCTTATTCAGCGCCGTTTAAAGCAGCTCTTATCGACAAGGCCCATTTGTTGAATCAGGAAGCACAGTCAGCTTTTCTGAAAATTTTGGAAGAGCCCCGAGGTAATTCTTTATTTGTTTTAATCAGTGAATATCCGGAAATGCTTTTGCCGACTATTTTATCGCGCGTTGAGCGCTTAAGGTTTTATGCCTCGCCTTCTTCAGAAAAAAGCAAAGGAGAAAAAGAGGCGATCGCCGAAATTATCAAGCTGAGCCGTGAAAATTTGCTTACGCGCTTCCAATACGCGAAAACCCTGGCTGACGGCTCGGCCGACCCAAAAGGAATTTTGGATATTTGGTTAAGCTACTTTCGAGAGACGCTTTTGTCGGTCATTAACGGTAAGCCCGGCGATTACTCCGTAATTAAATTAAAGAAGATCTTAAAAGCCATCCAGAATATCAGTTTTTTAATCTCAACCACTAATGTGAATCAGAGGCTTGCTTTGGAAATTTTGATGCTGGAATTATAAATAAAATTTTGCTATAATTTGAGTGACATACATATGGAAACTTACAAAGAAATTCTTGATAAAATCAAACCGGAGTTCGAAAAAGTTCTTAAATTTTTTGAGGGAGAATTAGTCAAGATCCGCACCTCGCGGGCTAATCCCGCCTTGGTGGAAGACGTGGTGGTTGATTGTTTCGGGCAGAAGTTTCCCTTAAAGCAGTTGGCCGCGATTTCTACGCCGGAGCCTCGGCAGATTTTGATTCAGCCCTGGGACAAATCATACATTGAAGGCATTGTTTCAGCCTTATCGAGGACGGGCGTGGGCGTTTCGCCCATTGTCGATAAAGATACGATCAGGATTAATCTACCGGATTTAACCGAAGAATATCGCAAGGAATTATTAAAGCTTTTATCTGAAAAACAGGAACAGGCTCGCCAAACCTTAAGAAGGTGGCGGGAAGAGGGCTGGCGGCAAGTTCAAGATGGTTTTAAAGACGGCAAAGTCAGGGAAGATGATAAGTTCCGGGCGAAGGATGACCTTCAAAAAATGATTGATGACTATCAGAAGAAAATCGACGATTTGGGAGAAAAGAAAACGAAAGAAATAGCATCTTAAAATAAAGCTAAATTCATGATTGCTACTATTATTATCGCCCTTTTTAGTTTAATCGCTCTTTTAGTTATCCATGAGTTCGGCCATTTTATTTTGGCTAAGAAATTCGGAGCGAAAGTAGAAGAGTTCGGTATCGGCTATCCGCCGCGCATTTTCGGTAGAAAGTTCGGCGAGACTATTTATTCTTTAAACCTGATACCTTTCGGCGCTTTTGTCAAAATCCATGGCGAGGAAGGAGGGATTGAGGATTACCGCAGTTTTACCGATAAGTCTCTTTGGCAGAGATTTCTGATTATTATCGGCGGAGTTCTTTCGTTTTGGATAGTTTCAGCTGTTTTGCTAGGGATTGTATCGGCGACTTGGGGTTTGCCTCAAGCCGTTTCGGACGAAGAAAATTATAATCTTAAAGAAATAAAAGTTCAGATTGCTCAAATTATGCCCGATTCGCCGGCTGAAGCGGTTGGTTTAAAAACCGGAGATATTCTAGTCGATTTTAATCAAGTCAGCCAGGTCCAAAGTTTTGCTAAGGCCAATAAGGGCAAAGAAATTAGTTTGACCGTTAAAAGAGGTTCGGATATTTTTGAAAAGAAAATTGTGCCGCCGCTGGGCGTGGCTTTAACCAGGACCGCTTTGAGGCAGTATGCCTGGTTTTCAGCTCCTTGGCAGGGAGTGACGGTTTCAGCCAGACTAACTGCCAATATCGTTAATGGGTGGGTAGCTGGCTTGAAGAATCTTTTGGGCATAGCTAAGTTGCCGAGCGGCCTTAAAATGGAGATGTTCGGTCCCCTAGGAATTTTGGATTTATTGTCGCAATACTCAAAAATGGGAGCAAGTTATTTTTTCTTCCTGATTTCTTATATTTCAATAGCCATGGCTTTAACCAATATTCTGCCGATCCCGGCCTTAGACGGCGGTAAGATAGTTTTTTTGGCCATCGAGGCTTTAAAAGGTAAAGCGCTTAATTACAAAATAGAACAGAATGTTACGGCAACCTTCTTTGTTTTATTAATTATCTTTATGATTTTTGTTACGGTTAAATTTGATCTTCCAAGAATATTTTAAATTATGTTGCAATCTAAACTTTTTTGTAAAACAAAAAGAGAAGCGCCCAGGGAGGTTGAAGCGGCTAGCCATAAGTTTTTGATTAGGGGTGATTTTGTCGAGCAGTCATTTGCCGGCGTTTATCGTTTTTTGCCGCTGGGCGTAATGGTTTTAAGAAAAATCGAAAATATTATCAGGCAGAAAATGTTTGAGCTTGGCGCTCAGGAAGTGATCTTGCCTGCTTTGCAAAATAAATCTCTTTGGCTGGAAACCGGCCGTTGGGACAAAATTGATCCGCCGCTTTTTAAATTTAAAGACAGGCACGAAAGAGAAATCGCTTTGGGCTCCACCCATGAAGAAGAAATTACCGACAGTTTTCGTCATCGTGTTGAGTTGCCCGTAGCGCTTTTTCAAATTCAAACCAAGTTTAGGAACGAAATGAGGTCCACGGGAGGATTACTGAGAGCCAGAGAATTTTTAATGAAAGATTTGTATAGCTTTCATTCAGACGAAGGAGGCCTCAAGGATTTCTATGAAAAAGTTAAAAAAACCTATTTTGACATATTTAAAACATGCGGACTTAAGGCTCTTTGCGTTGAGGCTGATTCTGGCACGATTGGCGGAAGCATTTCCAATGAATTTATGATTATTTCAGCTGCCGGAGAAGATAGAATTTTAATTTGCGACCAATGCGGATTTGCCGCTAACGTTGAAAAGAGCGGCAAAGTAGCCAAATGCCCAAAATGCCAAAGCATTTTAAGGCAAGAAAGCGCCGTTGAAATAGGCCATATTTTCAGTTTGGGAGAAAAATACAGCCAGGCGATGAGTTTGCCCGGCGCAGTCTTTATGGGTTGTTACGGTATTGGACTTCCCAGATTAATGGCGACGATAGTTGAGAAGAATCGTGATGAAAGAGGAATTATTTGGCCGGAAACCGTAGCGCCTTTCCAGGTTCATTTATTGAGTTTAGGGCAAAATGAAAAGAGCGAAAAATTATATCAAGATTTACAGAAACAGGGGGTTGAAGTATTGTACGATGATAGGGTAAACAAAACCGCCGGCGAAAAATTCGCTGAAGCCGACCTTTTGGGTATTCCGACGAGAATGGTTGTCAGCGCAAAAACTTTAGAAAAAGACTCCGTTGAAATAAAGAAGCGAAACGAAAAAGAGGTTAAACTTGTCGGCTTAGCGAAGATGAAAAAATATGTTAAATAAAATCTTTTCCCATTTTTTTCAGGATATTGCCATTGATTTAGGCACAGCCACGACCCTTGTTTATTTGAGGGGGCGGGGGATTGTTATTTTCGAGCCGTCGGTCGTGGCCATTAACCAAAAAACCGGACAGGTTCTGGCTATCGGCGACGATGCTAAAAAGATGGTCGGGCGAACCCCGGCGCATATTGTGGCCACGCGCCCTTTAGTAAATGGCGTGATCTCTGACTTTGAGGTGACCGAGCAGATGCTGCGCTATTTTATTGAAAAAGTTCAGCAAAGAAAATTCTTTTTTAAGCCAAGATCCAGGGTGATTATCGGAGTACCTTGCGAAGTGACGGAGGTTGAAAAGAAGTCAGTCAGGGACGCCGGCTTGTCGGCCGGAGCCAGCGAGGTTTATCTGATTGAACAGCCGATGGCGGCGGCCATTGGAGCCAGACTCGCTGTCCAGGAAGCAGGCGGTAATTTCGTGGTTGATATCGGCGGAGGGACGACTCAAGTGGTGGTTATTTCTTTAGGAGGAATTGTTTTGGCTAAAAGTTTGAGAATTGCCGGTGACAAGCTTAACGAAGATATTATCCAGTTCGCGCAAGAAGAATATAAGCTTTTAATCGGAGAAAGAACCGCGGAAGAAATTAAAATCGGGATCGGTTCCGCTTTCCCCACGAAGGGCAAAAAAGAAATGCCGATGCGGGGCAGAAACTTGGTGACCGGGCTTCCCGAAGAAATTTTGGTTTCTGAAAACAATATCGCCCAGGCCTTGTCAAAATCAATTAAGCAGATTGTGAATACGATCAAAACCGCGGTGGAAGAAACGCCGCCCGAACTTTTAGCGGATGTGATGAAAAACGGCATATCGCTCGTAGGTGGCGGGAGTCTTCTTTCAGGCCTTGATATTTTAATTACCAAAGAAACCAAGATTCCCGCCCGTATCGTTGAAGATCCGGTGACGGCCGTAGCTCGGGGCGCGGGATTGGTGTTAGAAAACCTCGATGAATTAAGAGAAGTACTCGCCGAAACAGAGTACCTAGAACCGCCCAAATGATTACTAAAGAAGAGGTGCAACATATCGCCGCTTTGGCCAGATTAAGTATAACCAAAAAAGAGGAAGGAAAATTCCGGCAAGACCTCTCGGCGATTTTGGATTATGTGGAGAAGTTAAAAAAAGTTGATGTTTCTGAAACAAAAGAAACTTCGCGCTCCATATCGATTAAAAATATAATGAGAGCAGATGAAGTTTCAAAATTTGAGAAAAAATTAATCGATGGCCATTTAAAAGTAAAGTCAATTTTAAGATGATTTTGACTGAATTAACCATTAGTCAGGCGCATCAGGGTTTGAAAAAAAAAGAATTTTCCGCAACGGAGCTTTGCCGGGCTTATTTTAACAATATTGAAAGTACCAATAAGGAAATTTTCGCCTTTCTGGCATTAAGAGAAGACCGGGCCCTAAGCGAAGCTAAAAAAGCCGACGATTTGATTGCTTGCGCCCAAGATTTTCCGATTTTAACCGGCATACCCATAGCCGTTAAAGATAATATTTTAGTTGAAGGAACGAAATGCACGGCCGCTTCCAAGATGCTCGAGAACTATGTCGCTCCTTATGATGCCACGGTCGTCAAAAAATTAAAAAAACAAGGAGCGGTAATTTTAGGCAAAACGAATCTTGATGAGTTTGCTATGGGCTCTTCTACCGAGAATTCGTGGTTCGGGCCTACCCGCAATCCAAATGACTTAACAAGGGTGCCGGGAGGTTCTTCGGGCGGTTCTGCGGCCTCGGTAGCCGGCAAGATGGCTCTGGCCGCCCTAGGCTCTGACACGGGCGGCTCTATCAGATTACCGGCTTCTTTCTGCGGAGTGGTGGGGCTTAAACCTACCTACGGCGCGGTTTCCAGATTTGGCTTGATGGCCTTCGCTTCCTCTTTGGATCAGATCGGTCCCATTACGAAAACCGTGGAAGATGCTAAAATAGTATTTGAGGTTATCAAAGGCAAAGATAAGATGGATTCGACATCAGTCGAATCCCAATTTCCAATTAACAATTTCCAATTTTCAATTAAAGATTTGCGGATTGGCGTGCCGAAAGAATATTTTGTGAAGGGGATTGACCCGGAAGTGGAAAAGATCATCGGGGCAGCTATTAAGAAATACGGAGAAGTTGGAGCCGAGATAATTGAAGTGAGCCTGCCCCACACCGAATATGCGCTGCCGGCCTATTATATTATTAATCCGTCGGAAGCTTCGGCGAATTTGGCCCGTTACGATGGCATCAGATACGGATATAGCGAAGTCCAAAATCCAAAATCCAAAATCCAAAATTTATTGGATGTTTATATGGAAACGAGAGGAAAGGGGTTCGGGGCAGAAGTGAGGAGAAGGATTATGCTGGGCACTTACGCTTTATCGTCCGGCTACTACGAGGCTTACTACAAAAGAGCGCAGAAAGTGAGAACTAAAGTCATTGAAGATTTTAACAATGCTTTTAAGAAGGTTGATTTGATTTTCACGCCGACCTCGCCCGTTTTGCCTTTTAAAATCGGTGAGAAAATCGACGATCCTCTGGCCATGTATCTGGTCGATGTTTATACGGTTTCGATAAACTTGGCGGGTTTGCCGGCACTCTCTGTGCCTTGTTCTGGGGCAGGGAAGCTGCCGGTGGGCTTGCAAATCATCGGTAAACCGTTTGAAGAAAATAAAATTTTTGAAGCCGGTAAAATTTGTGAATATTGATATTAGCTTAAATACTATTATTTCGTTCTTAGCCTCTCCTGAAATCCAGCAGAAATTGCTTTGGGTTAAGTTCGGATTTTTATTAACCGGTTTAATTCTATTGATATTCATCGTGGTGCTCGTGTTGAAAACTCACTATCTGCAATGGCTGTTTCTAGAGAATGTTTGGGAGTTTTTCACTTTTCGGCCGTTCGGGGCGAAAAGAATTACCAAAATCTGGAATAGAATTATTACCCGTCTTAATACCAATTCAGAATCAGAATCAAAGATGGCTGTTATCGAAGCTGACGATTTATTGGACGTTTCTTTAAAAAGATTAGGCTTTACCGGCGGTACTCTTGAAGAAAAATTAGGCAAATTGACAGCGGCGACCGTGGGCAACCTTGATGATGTTTACGCGGCGCATAAGGTTCGCAATAATATCGTTCATAATCCCGATTATCGCTTGAGCCAGGATGAGGCGAAAGCCGCTCTGGAAGCCTATCAAAGGGCGTTTAATTCTTTGCAGATTTTAACCTAGTTGATTTTTTCTATAATTCCATTACAATAAGATGGCGTATCTGACATAGCGCCGTGGAGGAGTAGTACCTCGTCAGTCTCATAAGCTGAAGGCCCCCGTGCAATTCGGGGCGGCGCAACAAGGTTTTTATGAGGCCGGCATAGCTCAGTGGCAGAGCGAGCGCTTCATAAGCGTTAGGTCGTTGGTCCGATCCCAACTGTCGGCACAGTAGTTTTATATGGGGACGTAGCTCAATTGGTTAGAGCATTGGCTTGTCGAGCCAAGGGTTGCGAGTTCGAGTCTCGTCGTCCCCGCAATGTAGGACATTTCGCCCAAACTTGGGCGATTTCCCTATTATTTTGCGTGTTTTGAGGGGTTCTAACCTCCATAAGTTC
>MHMD01000015.1:9776-9918 GCA_001819295.1 Candidatus Nealsonbacteria bacterium RIFCSPHIGHO2_02_FULL_43_13
TGAGGTGCGAACCTAAGGTGGCAAAGATAGCTCTTTTCGTTTCCATGTCGCCCCTGGTAAACCACATTTGGGCGTAGCGAGCAAAATTGAAGGTTCTCTCGCTTAACTCAACCCATTCCTCAATTGTCCTGCCTTGCGCCTT
>MHMD01000016.1:0-7017 GCA_001819295.1 Candidatus Nealsonbacteria bacterium RIFCSPHIGHO2_02_FULL_43_13
TTTTTGGATTTCTTTCATGTCCCGGCAGTCGGCCTTATGAACGGTTGCTCCTCGGTCTTTGGTGATGTAGGCCTTGATTTTTTCTGCCGGTTTGGGAAGACAGCATTTAGCCAAATGTATCTGGATGCCTGTTTGCCCGGCTAAAGAAACAACCATTTCAATTTTCGGCGTTTTCTTTTTCGGTGACCCCAACTTGGCGCGGCGCAGTTTAGGAAAACGAATAATTTCTGCTGTTTTTTTGAGGAAATTTTTTAAACCTTCGGCCGGCGAGTCCTGTTTTAAAAAACTTTTTATTCGGGAACGGGCCAGTCCGGTTTTGACGAATTTTAACCAATCTCGGGAAGGCTTTTGATTTTTATCAACCAGAATTTCCACCAGGTCGCCATTTTTTAAGGGCCGGGAAATTTGGATCATTTTGCCGTTAACCTTAGCGGCTTTGCAGCGGTCGCCGATATTAGAATGAACCATATAAGCAAAGTCAATGGCGCAGGCTCCTTCGGGGAGATCAATCACATCGCCCTTCGGGGTGAAGACAAAGATCCTGTTTTTAAAAAAATCAATTTTTAATCCTTCCAAAAAATCTTTAGACTCCGAAATTTTGCTCTGCCAGTCCTTCAGCTGCTGCACCCAGGAAAATCTTTTACCCTGGCTTTTTAAGTTGATGCCTTCTTTCATGGCCCAATGAGCCGTAATGCCGTATTCGGCCTCTTCGTGCATTTCTTTTGTTTTGATTTGAATCTCGGTAATTTTGCCGCCAAGGCAAAGGCACGTTGTATGCAGGGCCCGGTAGCCGTTCGGTTTCGGGAAGGCGATATAATCCTTGATGCGGCCGGGCAGCGGCTTCCAAAATTTATGGATGATGCCTAAAACTTCATAGCAAGTTTTAACGTCCTCGACAATTATTCTTAGAGCCACCAAATCGTAAACTCGGTCAAAACTCATTTCGTGCTGCAAAAGTTTTTGGTAAAGGGTCCAATAATGTTTCGGCCGATAATGAATGTCGATTATTTTTATCCGTTCCTTCTGGAATATTTTTATCAGGACTTTTTTGAACGATTCCAGATATTTTTTCCTCGTTTCGTATCTTTCTTCAACATTTTTTATCAGCCATTCGTATTCTTTGGGATAAAGATAAATAAAGGCCAGGTCTTGCAACCTGCTCCTCATATCTCCGATGCCCAGCCGATTGGCTAAGGGGGCGAAAATTTCCAGGGTTTCGAGCGCAATCCTTTTTTGTTTCTCGGGCTGGACGGAACTTAAGGTTTCCATATTATCTAATCTATCGGCTAATTTAATCAAAACCACTCTTAAGTCTTCGGCCATGGCGAAAAACATTTTTCTTAAGTTTTCAGCCCGCAGGTCAATGGGGTTTTTAATTCTCATTTCTATCGGTTCGACCTGGAGCCCCTCTTTAGGATAACGGAGTTTGCCTAATTTGCTGACACCATTAACCAAAAAAGCGATTTCCTGGCCGAATTCTTTTTCGATATCTTCTAAGGTTTTTTTGGTATCGTCGGCGACATCGTGTAAAAAGCCGGCCGCCACCGTTTTAGGGTCAAGTTTCATTTCGCTCAAAATTTGAGCGACCCTGAGCGGGTGAGAGATATAATCTTCGCCCGAGGCTCTTTTTTGCTCTTGATGAGCGTTTTTTGCAAACTCAAAAGCGCTTTTGATAAGCTTAAGATTGGAGGTATTTTTAAGGATTTGCTGGAACTGCTGGTTTGGCATAATCGCATTCTTTATTCGAACATTTCGCCTTTTTATATTTTTCAACCAACAAAGAGTCGCATTTGGGGCATTTTTCGTTGAAAGGCTTGTCCCATAAGGCGAAATCGCACTTTGGAAAGCGGTTGCAGCCGTAAAATATTTTATTGGTTTTCGTTCTTTTAGCGACGACGTTGCCCTCCAGACACTTCGGGCATTTAATCCCTAAATTATTCTGGGGCAAAGATTCGGTATATTTACATTCCGGGAATTTGGAACAGGCATAAAACTTGCCGAACTTGCCCAGTCTGACCAAAAGCGGGCTTTGGCATTTGGGGCAAAGCTTTTTAGGATTTTGTTCAGTAAATTCTTTTTTTGAAACATCCTGATATTTTTGTTCCAAGTTTTTACTGAAAGGGCCGTAAAAGTCCTCGAGCACCTGTTTCCATTTTCTTTCGCCTCGAGAAACGTTATCAAGATTTTCTTCCATATTAGCAGTAAAATTAAGATCAACGATTTCGGGAAAATGTTCGGTTAAAATGTCGTTGACGACAAACCCAATTTCGGTCGGTTGGAAAAACTTTTTTTCATTTTTTTCAATATAATTTCTTCCTTGGATAGTGGAAATAATCGGAGCGTAGGTTGATGGCCGCCCGATACCGGCTTTTTCCAGGGCCTTAATCAGGGTAGCTTCGGTATAGCGGCTAAGAGGTTGCGTGAAATGCTGAACCTTGTTTAGCTTTGAGAGTTCCAAGATTTCGGTTTTTTCCAACGGCGGCAGTTCAGCCTCTTCATATTTTATCGGATAGACCTTCAAGAAACCGTCAAACTTCAGGGTTTGGCCGTTGGCCCGAAAAATGCAATTTTTTGCTTCAATGTCGGCGACGGTAGTTAAGAACATCGCTTCTTTCATTTGGCTCGCCATAAACCTGCGCCAGATTAAATCATAGAGCTTATATTGTCTTTCGTCCAATTTAGTCTGGTCGGGCGTTATTTCGGGGTAAGTGGGTCTGATAGCCTCGTGGGCTTCCTGGGCTCCTTTAGCTTTAGTTTTAAATTTCCGGAAGTGATAATAATTTGAGCCGTAGTTGTTGGTAATAAATTTTTTAGCGATGCCCAGGGACATTGCCGAAAGATTCAAAGAGTCGGTTCGGTGGTAAGTGATCTTTCCTGTCTCATAAAGCCGTTGAGCGATACTCATGGTAAATTTGGCCGGGAATTTAAATCTTCTCCACGCTTCTTGCTGCAGGGTGCTGGTGGTAAAGGGCGCTAAAGGATTTTTATTCACTTCTTTTTTCTCAACTTCTAATACTTGGTATTCGGCCCCTGCCAGGTCCTTAACGATTTTTTCCGCTTCTTTTTCGTTTTTTATTTCCAGCTTATCTAGGGCTTTGTCATCTTTTTTTATCAAACTTGCTTCAAATGAAGGAGGCCCGGCCTCCTTCATTTTTTTAAGAGTAGCTATGATCGTCCAGTATTCTTGCGTTTTGAATTTCTCGATTTCTCTTTCGCGTTCAACTATAAGTTTTACGGCAACTGATTGGACCCGGCCGGCTGAAAGGCCTCTCGCGATTTTTTTCCATAAAAATGGCGACAGTTTATAACCGACGATTCTGTCCAAAACCCTTCTTGCCTGCTGAGCATTAACCTGATTGATGTCTATTTCTCGAGGATTTTTGAGCGCCTCTAAAATAGCCTCTTTGGTAATTTCATGAAAAACAATTCTTTCATAAGGTTCTTTCTTCCCGCCAAGCTTTAAGGCCTCCACTAAATGCCAGGCGATGGCTTCTCCTTCTCTGTCCTCATCGGTAGCCAGAATAGTCGATTTGGTTTCCTTGACCGCGTCTTTAAGCAGTTTTATGGTTTTTCTGGCTTTGGTCGGGATGACGTATCTGGGTTCAAAATTATTTTCCAGGTCAACGCCAAGTTCGCCTTTGGGCAAGTCTCTGACGTGCCCAAAGGAAGCAAGAACTTTATAGTTTTTTCCCAAAAAGTCCTGCAAAGTTTTTGATTTAGTCGGCGATTCGACAATAATAAGCTTGCTTGGCATATATTTTCTTAACGTAACACCAATTTTAAAAATTGACAAAACTTGACTAGATAGGCCAGATATTCTATTCTTATGGATTAGAGATTGTACATTGAAAACTGGAGGAGAAGAAAAATGACTAAAAGCGCTAAAGAGAGGATGCTGGAAGAAGATAGGGAAAGAGCTAGGGCCCTGTGGGTAAATATGTTGCTGGCTACCGGTATGACCAAGGAAGAAGCAGAACGAGATTTCGAGAAGAAACATCCTTTACCTAAAAAACTGAAAAAGGAGGAAAGATGAATAGTCAAGAAAAAATAGCCAGATTACTTCAGCTTCTGATGAATAAATCGATTTTGGAACCTCAAACCAGGAAAGAGATGGAAGAGATTTTGGGAGAATTAGGGCAGATATCGTCTATCAGCGAGCTTATTTGCGATTTAGTTCACAAGGCACCGTATCTTTCCGAAGAACAAGCAGATGCCCTTGAAACAGATCTCGACGAAATCTTTTCAAAACTCAATGTGGAAGACAGCAAATCTTTAGGCGAAAAAATCAAGGCGCTAAAAGAAGAAATAATACAAGGAAAGTTCACCTTTGAGTTGAAGAGCATACCATCGGACGCATCAAAGACTGTAATGCCCTCCCAAGAAGAGACAGAAGATTTAATCAAACGAGTGATTGATGATATTTTCGGGACACTAATTAACAACCTTCCCCCAGACGATAAACTGCGCGAAAGGATAAAAATAGACAACACAATAGAACGCGCAGTTAATAGTTTCTTGAAATAAAGAAGTTTTGACTAAAAGAGCTAACAATTGTTAGCTCTTTTTCAATTTATCAATGGCATCCGAAAGAATTTGACAGTATAAATTTAAACCTACTTGGTTGATGCTGCCCGATTGTTCTTTGCCTAAGATGTTGCCGGCGCCTCTGATTTCTAAATCGCGCATGGCGATGCGATAGCCAGAGCCAAGTTCTTGCGCTTCTTTTAGCGCTTTTAATCTTTCTTTGGCTAAATCCGAAAGATTGTCGCCGTAAAAGAAATAGGCAAAAGCCTGGATGTGGGAGCGGCCAACTCGGCCCCTGATTTGATAGGCCTGCGAAAGTCCGAGCCTTGGAGCATCGGCCACAATTAAGGCATTAACGTTGGGCACATCAAGCCCGTTTTCAATAATGGTGGTTGCCACGAGCACGTCGATTTTTTTGTTTCCGAGATCATCCATTATTTTAATTAATTCTTTTTCAGGCAGTCGGCCGTGGATAACGCCGATTCTTATTTCTGGAATAAGTGTTTGAAGCAATTCTTTGGCCGATCCAATTGTTTCTACTCGGTTATGCAGGTAATAAATTTGTCCGCCCCTTGATAGTTCATTAGCGATCGCCTTTTTGATGATTTTTTCGCTCCATGGCTTAACGATTGTTTTAATCGGTAGGCGATATGCGGGAGGCGTTTGAATAATACTGATTTTTTTTAAGGAAGAAAGGGCAAGATACAGGGTTCTGGGAATGGGCGTGGCTGAAAGAGATAAAATATCCAGGGACGCTCTTATTTTTTTTAATTTTTCTTTTTGTTTGACGCCGAACCTTTGTTCGTCGTCTATGGCTAAAAGTCCCAAGTTTTTAAATTCGACATCATTTGATAAAACGCGGTGGGTGCCGATCACGATATCGATCTGCCCCAGCTTTAATTTTTGGATAATAACTTGCTGTTCTTTTTTGGTTTGCAGCCGGCTGAGCAGCCCGAACTTAATGGGCAATCCGCCAAGTCTTTTTTCAAAGGTTTGAAAATGCTGGGAAGCCAAAATCGTAGTCGGACAGATGAGAGCCGCTTGGAAACCTGAATTGACCGCTTTGACCATGATTCTTAAGGCAACTTCGGTTTTACCGAAACCTACGTCTCCGCAAACAATCCTGTCTAAAGGAATCTGGGACGTTTCCAGTTCTTTTTTAATATCTTCTATGGCTTGGATCTGATCGGGTGTTTCTTCGTAAGGAAACGTATCGGTGAGAGCGACATCGATTTCGGTGTCGGATAAATAATAGGGGCGAGCGGCGATTTCTCTTTTCGCATAAATTTCCAAAAGTTCTCTGGCAAGCTTTTCGGTTTCTTCTTTCACTCGTCTTTTGGTCCGTTCCCAAACTTGAGAACTTAATCTGGAAATTGCGGGGGCTTGAAAGCCGACATATCTTGAAAGTTTTCTTTCGAGACCGACGGGCACATATAATTTGTCGCTCTGGGCGTATTCTAGAACGTAATATTGGGAGGTCGGACCTCCAACGGAGGTCCGACCTCCGTAAATTCCGACACCGTGGTCAAGATGGACCAAATAGTCGCCGGGTTTTAAGGTGCCGAGCTGGGAGTAAAGTTTTTGTCTTTTAAGTTTCCGTTTGATTCTTTCTCTCGTCTCTTGTTCATCGGCAACGGCGATGGGCAGCTGTTCAATGTTTTCGATTAGGTTGTTGTCGAAATCAATCCGGAAAGCGTTATTATAATTTAAAGGAAAAATATCAATCGTGCCGCCTCTCCGCGAAAACTCACCCGGTTCCGCTACGCTCTGAACTTTTTCATAGCCCATTTCGTCGAGTTTCCTTAAAACCTGCGAAAAATTCATTTCACGGTTGCGGGCGAAAAGCAGGGTGTTGTCTTCAAAAAACGATTGGGATTTTTTGGCCTCTAAGATTTTTTCAAGATTTTCCGCAAACCACAAATTACCCCTTTCTAAGAAATAGGGGGTGATGCTGGCGATAAAAATCTCTTTAACGTTTTTGCTTGACAAATCCATCTACTTGGAGTATATTATGATATTCGGTAAATTGTCAAAAAGGAGGGTACTTTGAAAAAATTATTTTGGATGGTAATGGCGTTATTGATTGTTGCATTTACATTCTCCAGCGCATTGCCGGCTTACGCCGAAGACGGAAACTTTGCTCAAGCTGGGCAGAAAGTCTTGGAACTAAAGGAAGGCGTTTTGAACGCCAAGAAAGCGGTAATCGAGAGATCAGTCCAAGTCTTTGCCGAAGACCGGGTGATAACGGCCGAGGAGGTATTCGCCCTTAACACAGCGATCGACGACTTTAATCGGACTAAGGAAAACGCCGATAGGGATTTGAATTTCTATGGACTGAAGACATCTGTCGTTCTGAACGAAGCGTTGGTTAAGGCGGTCAAGGTCCATTATTTCGACGGACATTATCTTAACAAGAGAGATGACGGCGCGGTTAAGACTTTTTTTGTCCGCTTAACCGGAGACGATGTTAGGGTTGAGGGCGGCATGATGATT
>MHMD01000016.1:7034-7446 GCA_001819295.1 Candidatus Nealsonbacteria bacterium RIFCSPHIGHO2_02_FULL_43_13
GTACGGCTGGGGTAGGCTGGTCGGCTACGTCTTTTTTGCACTTTCCAGCATTTTTATACTCGCTTTCTTTCTCTAGGCTGACAATAATCATCAAACAAATAATAAAGCCGAGGCTTAGCCCCGGCTTTTCATTTTGTGTTGACGTCTTGTTGAAGTCTGACTTCAACAAGTCAATCACAAATTGCCCCTTTCTAAAAATAGGGGGTGATACTGGCGATTAAGATACGGACAATTATTGACTTTTCCATCTAATTATGGTATATAAATAAGTCAGTAAATTGTCAATTTAATAAGAATAAAAAAGAGAAAAAGGAGAAGAAAGATGAAAAAGAAAAGATCTGGTTGGGTTGGGATAGCGGTAGTTTTGGGTAAAATAGGCCCGAAGTTGGCAAAATTGGTAAAGGGTGGCCTA
>MHMD01000016.1:7477-7602 GCA_001819295.1 Candidatus Nealsonbacteria bacterium RIFCSPHIGHO2_02_FULL_43_13
TCTTCGGGTGGAAGGTGGCGGTAATGATTTTAGTGCTTCTTTTATTGCACGAAGGGGGCCACCTCTGGGCGATGAAAAAGAGAGGGATGAAAACGAAGGGAATGTATTTTATCCCATTTTTGGGA
>MHMD01000016.1:7615-14819 GCA_001819295.1 Candidatus Nealsonbacteria bacterium RIFCSPHIGHO2_02_FULL_43_13
TCTATCTTATCTGGTTTTTGTCATAACGAACGATCTGGAATTCGTCGCTGCGGCCGGATGGATGGCCATGATAAATCTCATTAATCTTTTGCCAATAATGCCGTTAGATGGCGGCAGGGTCTTAAGATCAATCAGTTTTTCTTTCGGCTCTTGGCGCGGGTTGATATTAATTGGGATCGGGATGATTGCGGGGGCTGCTATTCTAATGAAGATGGGTTTTTGGCTCTTCGTCATATTGATACCCTTCGGGATTATCGAAGTAGTTTTTGACTTCAAAAAAGAGCGGAAAAATCCAGAAAAACTGGTGAAGGCTCAAAGTACTTTAGAAAACTTTCGCGAATATATTCGGAACGGAAGTGATGGTACAGCGTCGTACTTTCAATCGAGGGTGGAAGAATTGGAGGAGGGGATTAAAAGGCTTTCGGCGCGGCCGAATATGTCAGCGGCTCAGCTAAAAAGAGGAATTGTCTGGGCCTTGGTGTTGGCGGTAAGTTTATTCTTAGTTATCCATTATGCTTCAGTAATTACCGGAGACGAATCGTTCATTGACATTCTAAGATAAACGAGAGAAGAATAAAAAAGCCGTAAAAAAGCCGAGGCTTAGCCCCGGCTTTTCATTTTGTCAGCTTGTTGACGTCAGCTTGTTGACGTCTGACTTCAACAAGTCAATAATTTTGGGGATAATTTCTTGAATAATTTTTTCCTCTGTCTTGGTGAAATTTTGTAAAACAAATTTTTCCACAGCCTCCGGTTTGCCTTCGGCGGGGCAGATGCCGATTCTGACGCGGTTGAAGTCTCGAGTCCCAAGTTTTTTAATGATCGAGTCTACGCCTTTATGGCCGGCCGAACCCCGATTCTTGGAGATTTTGAGTTCGCCCAGAAGCAGATCGATATCATCGTGGATAACCCATAAATCGGCAGGTTTTATTTTATAAAAATTAACCGCCTTACTTACCGCTTCCCCGGAGTTATTCATGAAAGTTTGGGGCTTTAGTAACACGATATCGTTCGGTTTTTCTTTTGCCAACTCATCAATAACTCGGAAGCCAACATTGTGCCGGGTTTTTTCGTATTCTTTGCCCGGATTGCCGAGCCCCGTGATTAAAATCATAATATTTTGAGGTCCGACCTCCCGAAATTTCCGCAATGTTAGGAGGTCGGACCTCCCGATATGGTGTTGATTTATTATATCATCCTGCTATAATTGAGAAAGTATTATGAGAAAGATTTTGCTTTATATTTGGGAAATTGCAAAGATCGTCATTGTCGCTTTATTGATCGTGGTGCCGATCCGCTATTTTATCTTCCAGCCGTTTTTTGTCAGGGGCCAATCAATGGAGCCTAATTTTTATAATGGCGACTATTTAATCATCGATGAATTAACTTTCCAGTTCAGGGCGCCCGAAAGAGGCGAGGTCATAGTTTTCAAGTATCCTAATGATACCACTCAGCGCTATATCAAAAGGATCGTCGGGTTGCCCGGAGAAACCGTTGCAGTCAGTTCCGGAAAAGTTTATCTCTATCAAGGCGGTTCGCCCGTAGCTTTAGATGAATCAACCTATCTTCCTCAAACCACCCAAACGCAAGGTAGCATCAAGATAACTTTGGGCAAAGACGAATATTTTGTTTTGGGAGATAATCGTTCGCTTTCGGCCGATTCTCGGGCTTGGGGCACTTTGCCCGAAAAGGATCTGATTGGTCGCGTATTCTTCAGAGCATGGCCATTTAACGTCTTAGCCAAGGTTGAAGCGCCCGCATATTAAATTTTTTAAATCATCCATTTTATGGCGACAAAAATAAGACTTCAGGCTCCCATCGGGATGCATGATATTTTGCCCGAGACTCAGCCTTTTTTTCGTAAAGTTTATGCGGTGGCTAATTCCATCGCTCAATTTTACGGTTTTAAAAAGATTGATACGCCTATCGTCGAAGATGCCGATCTTTTTTCAAAAGGCATCGGCTTGGGTACGGATATTATTGAAAAAGAGATGTACGCTTTTCGCAGCAAAGGAGGCGATTTTTTAGCCTTGCGCCCTGAGTTTACCGCAGGGATGGCGAGAGCTTATATCGAACACGGCATGGTTAATCTCCCCCAGCCCCAAAAACTTTATTCTTACGGGCCTTTATTCCGGATGGAGCGTCCGCAGGCCGGCCGTTTCCGCCAATTCCATCAGGTTGACCTTGAGGTTTTCGGCGAACAGGATTCAGTAATCGACGCCCAAATCATCCAGATTTTTTATAATATTTTAAAAGAATTAAAGTTTAAAAATTTAATTGTTGAAATTAACAGCATTGGCGACAGAAACTGCCGCCCTTATTACAAAAAAATGCTGGTTAATTATTTCCGTTCGCGGGAAAGCTCGCTTTGCTCAGATTGCCGGCGGAGATTGCGCTACAATCCCTTAAGAATCCTTGATTGTAAAGAAGAAAAGTGCCAACCGATTAAGGCTCAAGCTCCCCAATTAGTCGATCATCTTTGCGAAGAGTGCAAAACTCATTTCAAAGAAGTGCTGGAATTTTTGGATGAAGTGGAAATGCCTTACCGGCTTAATCCTTACCTGGTGAGAGGATTGGATTATTATACCAAGACCGTTTTTGAAATTTATGAGGATTCAGAAGAGGGCCAAAAGCTGGGGGCCTTGGTTGGCGGCGGAAGATTTGATAATTTGGTTAAAATGTTGGGCGGCAGGGATACGCCGGCCTGCGGCGGAGCAGCCGGAGTCGAAAGAATTGTTGCCACTCTCAAAGAAAGAATCAAGCAAGAAAATACCGCGCCCGTTTCGGTTCAGAAAGTTTTCTTGGCCCAATTAAGCGATCTGGCTAAAAGAAAGAGCTTAAGGCTTTTTGAAGAATTCAGAAAGGCCAAGATTCAAATAGCCGAATCTTTCGGCAAGGATTCTTTGAAAACTCAGTTGAGATTGGCCGATAAGATGGGCGCTGACTACGCCTTGATTCTGGGGCAAAAAGAAGCCCTGGAGGAAGCGATTATTATCAGGGATATGAAAACAGGCAGGCAGGAAACGGTGAAACTCGACAAGATTGTGAAGGAAATGGGAAAGTATTTAAAAAAGTGAAAATTATGAACGATTGCCTGTTTTGTAAAATCGTGGCTAAAGAATTGCCCAGCGCCATTATTTACGAGAATGACAATTTTTTAGTCATTAAAGATATTAAGCCTCTGGCTCCAATTCATTTATTAATTATTACTAAAAAACATATTTCATCAGTTGACCATTTGGCCATAAATGATAAAGAGTTAATAGGCGAGATGATTTTAACAGCCCAACAGGTAGCCCGAGACCAGGGATTGAGGGAAAGGGGCTATAAACTTAGTTTCAATGTGGGCAGGGGCTCAGGCCAACTCATTCCGCATCTCCATCTACATTTATTAGGAGGCTGGAAGTAAAATAAATTAAAACATTATGCATTTAGAAGTTCTAAAACAAGAAAGGGAAACATCGCAAAGCTTAGTGCGCAGGTTCGGCCGGAGAGTCCAGCAGAGCGGTCTTTTGGTGAGGGCGAGAAAATTGAGATTCAGGAAGAAGCAGAAGAGTCAAGGGGCTCAAAAGAGAGCGGCTTTGCGTCGTGAAGAGGTGAGCAAAGAATACGAAAAGTTGAAAAAATTAGGTAAATTAGAGTATGGCTCTAAAACAGCAAATCCAAGGCGATTTAACTGAGTCGGTTATGGACAAAGAGGAATTAAGGTCCTCGGTTTTGCGCTTGCTTTTAGCGGCCATCTTGAATAAAGAGAAAGAAAAGAGATATAAATTAAAAGAAGATAAAGACGTGCCATTAATTGACGAAGAAATAATTGATGTTATTTTGTCGGAAATTAAAAAAAGGAGAGAAGCCATAGAATTATATGAAAAAGGCGGAAGACATGAATTGGCTGATAAAGAAAAGAAGGAGGCGGTTATGCTGCAAAAATATTTACCCGAGCAAATGCCCGAAGAAGAGCTTGGGAAGATAGTTAAAGAGGCGATTAAAAAGGTGGGTGCAAAGGAGCAGAAAGACATGGGTAAGGTGATGCAAGAGCTGATGCCTAAGACGAAAGGCAAAGCCGACGCCTCTTTAATTTCCAAAATCGTTAAAGAACTCTTAACTCCTAAAAATGACTAAAACTAATGTATGGATTTAGTTTTTCTCCTAAAAATTCATTTGACAAGGGGGTTAAAATTCATTACATTTAAAGTATGAAAAAAATATTCCGCTACAATATTATTTTCCGACCCGAGCCAGAGGGCGGTTTTACCGTTATTGTTCCGAGTTTGCCTGGTTGTGTTACCTACGGAAAGAATCTCAGGGAAGCTAAGAGAATGGCCATTGATGCTATCGGTGGGCATATCGCCAGTTTAAGAAAGCATAAAGAAGTTATTCCTACCGATGAAGAAAATTTCTTTGCCTCTGTAGAAATCAAAAGAATACCTGTTTATGCCTAAAATTCCCGTCATCACCCCCAGAAGACTAATGAAAATATTAAGAAGTTTGGGCTTCCAGAAAGATCATATTACTGGGAGCCATTTTGTTTTCTATCACCCGCAAACCAAGAAAAGAGCGGTAGTTCCGCGCCATCTAAAAGACTTACCAAAAGGAACGTTAATGAGTATTTTAAGAGAAGTAGGCATAAGTAAGGAAGAATTTGGAAGTTTGTTATGATTGAGGTTAATAATTTGACGGCCGACAAGATAGATGAGAAGTTTTTGAAGGGGCTTGCCAGAAAGGTTTTAGAAGGAGAGAATAAGAAAGTAGAACTATCGATTGCTTTGGTGGGTCAAGACAGAATTAGAGAGTTGAATCGAAAATATAGGAAGAAGGATAAAGCAACCGATGTCCTGTCTTTTCAATATGGCGATTCTGGGGAAATCGTTCTTTGTCCTGAAATCATCGAAATCAACGCCCATCAATACCGATTTTCCTTCAAAAAAGAATTAACGAGAGTTTTAATCCACGGCATCCTGCATATTTTGGGATATAATCATCAAGAGATGAAAAAGAAACAAAATAATGGCTAAAAATCGTCTTATCACCGGCCTCGATATCGGCACGCACTCAATCAAAGCGTTGAGCGTTGGTCAAAAAAGCAATTCACAGGTTCCGGAAGTTTTGGGGCTTGTGGAGCTGCCGTCTTTCGGAGTCAGAAGAGGCGTGGTTTTTAATACCGACAGCGTTTCTGAAAAAATCGTTCAAGCTTTAAATCAGCTTCAGGAAAATATCGGCCAAAAAATTGAAGACATTTACGTTAACATCGGGGGCAGTCACATCTTTTCCGCCTTATCGCGCGGGACTATCATTGTTTCTCGGGCTGACAGAAAAATTTCAGAAGAAGACGTCAACCGGGCCGTTCAGGCGGCCAAAACGTTTCCTGTTCCTTCCAACAATGAAATTTTGGAAGTTTTTCCCAAAGAATTTGTGATCGATGGTCACGGCAAAATAAAAAATCCTTGTGAAATGGAAGGCGTAAGGTTGGAAGCAGAGGTCTTAGCTCTTTGCGCTTTTTCTCCATATAAGAGCAACTTGACTTCAGCGGTTTTAAGCGCCAATTTGCAGATTGCTGACATTATACCTTCTGCCATCGCAAGTTCCCGAGCCGTTTTAACTCCTCAACAAAAAGAGTTGGGAGTTTGCTTGCTTGATATCGGCGCTGGCACTACCGACTTTGCGGTTTTTCAAGAAGGCGACTTAGTTTACGCCTCTGTTTTTCCGGTAGGGTCGGCTCACATTACTTATGACCTGGCTGTGGGGCTCAAAGTAGACATTGAGCTCGCCGAACAAATTAAAAAAGAATTTGGCACGTGTCTTTATAAAGGCGGCGGTAAGAAGGAAAAAATTGAAACAGAAAATGGCGAGACATTAGTTTTTTCGCAAAAAGCGCTGGTCGAGATTATCGAATCCAGGATGGGCGATATTTTTGATTTAGTCCGTCAGGAATTAAAGAAAATTTCACCGTCCTGTTCCTTGCCCGCCGGAGTCGTTTTAACTGGTGGCGGGGCGAAACTCGCCAAAATCGTTGAATTCGCTAAAAAAGAATTAAAATTGCCAGTCAGGCTAGGGTTTCCGCAAAATTTGGAAGGTCTGGAGCGAGATCCGTCATTAAGTACGGTTTGCGGTTTGGTTCTAGCTGGTGCCGAAGGCGGTGGCGTTGATTCTCCTTTTTTTAGAACTGGGTTACCGGCTAAGATCAAAAAAATATTAAAGATTTTTATCCCATCATGACCAAAATAAAAGTTGTCGGTATCGGCGGAGCGGGCGGTAACGCCGTTAATCGGATGTCGAACTGCCAGATTCAAGGCGTGGAGTTGGTGGCGATTAATTGCGATGCCCAGGATTTGCAAAAAATCAAGGCTCATCAAAAATTGCGCATCGGAAAAGTTTTAACTCAAGGACTGGGGGCTGGTATGAACCCGGAATTCGGCCGCTTGAGCGCCCTGGAAAGCAAAGAAGAAATCACCCGTCTTTTGCAGGGAACCGACATGGTTTTTATCACAGCTGGACTTGGCGGCGGCACAGGCACGGGCGCGGCTCCGGTAGTGGCTGAAATCGCCAAAAGCTTAGGAGCGTTGGTGGTTGCTATAGCTACCACGCCTTTTTCTTTTGAGGGGGTTTTCCGCAACAAGTTAGCCCAAACCGGCTTAGAAATTCTTAAAGATAAAGTTGACACGCTTTTGGTTATTCCCAACGATAAGGTGCTTTTACAATCGGATAAAAAAATAACTCTGGCTTCGGCTTTTTGGGCTTGCGACGAAGTTTTGAGGCAGGCAGTGCAAAGCATTACTGATTTGATTTTATTTCCCGGCATCATTAATGTGAATTTTGCCGACATCAAAACCATTATGAAAAATTCCGGACCGGCCTTTTTCGGACAGGGGCGCGCTAAAGGCGACAGAAAAGTGGAGACAGCTGTCAATTTAGCCATGCGGTCGCCTCTTTTAGACGCTTCAATCAACGGAGCCAGGGGAATTTTATTTAATGTTTCAGGCGGCGACGATTTAAGCTTGACCGAGATTAACGAAGCGGCCAATATGATTACCAAAGACGCGGATCCCCGGGCTCGCGTGATTTTCGGAGCAGTTCACGATAAAAGACTGCCCAAAGACGAAATAAAAATAACAATCATCGCCACGGGATTCGAGAAAAAGTAATCGGCGGGTGTGGATAAGTCAGGAATTTCAGAGTCGTTTGACAAGGTTTGACCGCGTTGTAGGGG
>MHMD01000017.1:0-19541 GCA_001819295.1 Candidatus Nealsonbacteria bacterium RIFCSPHIGHO2_02_FULL_43_13
CTTTTTGCGGTTTCGCAACTTCCTTAACCTCTCACATAAAATCTTAAAGGCGATTTTCTTGTTTTGGGACTGCAGACGCTCTGCATCAACCCGGACAATGATATTTGACGGCAAATGATGAAGTATGACCGCTGTTTTCTTCTTGTCCCGCCGCTGGCCACCCGGCCTGGACGAGGTGGAATAGCTGATGACGACATCTTTATTCATTGACGCATCTTAACATATTATGTTAATTTGAAATATAGTAAACATGTCAGAAAAATTACCGGACAAAATCCCGCCTCAAAGCATTGAAGCAGAGCAATCGCTCTTAGGAAGCTTAATGCTCGATAAAGATGCGATCATTAAGGTGGTCGATTTTTTGCAGGCCAGGGATTTTTATAAGGGCATCCACCAGGAAATCTATGCGGCTATGGCCGATATTTTCGGAAGAGGAGAACCGGTAGACGTGCTTTCTGTTTCGACGCGCCTTAAAGAAAAAGAGAAGCTCGAAGTAATCGGCGGCAACGCCTATCTGACCGAACTCATCAACTCCATTCCCACGGCCACGCACGTTTTCAACTACGCTAAAATCGTCCAAAAAAAGAGAATCTTAAGAGATATGATTGAAGCGAGTCACGAGATCGGCTTGATGGGCTATGCCGAAGACGAAGATGTCGAAGAACTTTTAGACCAAGCTGAAAGGAAAATCTTCAGCATTGCCCAAAAATCGCTTTCTCAAAGCTTCATTCCGGTAGGAGCGACACTGGAAGAAGCCTTTGAAAGAATCGACCGATTGTCCAAACACGGCGGAGAAATGCGAGGGTTGCCGACCGGCTTTACGGACCTCGATAACATCTTGGCCGGCTTGCAAAAGTCGGACCTCGTCATTCTGGCTTCGCGGCCTTCGGTTGGTAAAACAGCGCTCGCCGTTGATATCGCCAGAAACATTGCCAACAAAACAAAACTGCCCGTAGGTCTTTTCAGTTTGGAAATGTCTAAAGACCAGGTTGTTGATAGGCTGATCGCCTCTCAAGCGGGTGTTGACCTCTGGAAGTTGAGAACAGGGCGACTATCCAACGAAGGACCAGATAATGATTTTACTAAAATTCAGCAGGCCTTGGGAGTCTTAGCCGAAACCCCCATTTATATTGATGATTCGGCCAGCACCAATATTTTACAAATGAGAGCTTTGGCGAGGCGCCTGCAAGCAGCCAAGGGACTTGGCTTAATTATTGTTGACTATCTGCAATTAATGGAATCTCGCAATACCCAAGTAAATGCTGTGCAGCAGGTAACTGAAATTTCCAGGTCCTTGAAAGGCCTGGCCAGGGAATTAAATATTCCGGTCTTGGCGATTTCCCAATTATCAAGGTCAGTGGAATTCCGCTCTCCGCCCCGCCCCAGACTCTCTGATTTAAGAGAAAGCGGATCCCTGGAACAAGATGCGGACGTAGTGCTTTTCATCTATCGGGAAAAAGAAATGGGCGAAACCGTGCCTTCCAATATCGCCGAAATTATTATTGCCAAGCACCGCAATGGTCCTGTCGGAGCCGTGAAACTGTTTTTTGATTCAGAGCGGGTCACCTACCGCAATCTCGAAAAGGATTTCCAGGAATAACTATGACACATCCCCCAGCCATTCAAAAATTAATAACCATATTCTCCAAATTTCCAACGATCGGCCCTCGCACCGCCGCCCGTTTTGTTTTTTACTTATTAAAAACTTCCGATGCGGAGATCAAAGAAATTGCCGAATCAATCGCCTCGTTAAAAAATTCGGTCAAACAATGTTCATTCTGTTTCAATCCCTTTGAGCCTTCGACAAGCTCAGGCCAAGAGGCAGAATTGTGCGAAATTTGTGCCGACCCACGAAGAGACCAGACCATACTTTGCGTTGTCGAAAAAGAAACGGATCTTGTGCCTATCGAAAAAACTAAAAAATATCCGGGCAGATATTTCGTTTTGGGCGGCGCGCTCTCGCGGTTCAATCGTGAAGACTTAAAGGACTTGCGGACCGGAGAACTTTTAGCCAGGGCTGGCCAGAAAGAGATCCAGGAAACCATTATTGCCACCAACTCCACCACCGAAGGCGAAAGTACGGCTTTATATCTTGAAAGAGTCTTAAAACCTTTAGGTAAGAAAGTCACCCGCCTGGGCCGCGGGCTGCCCCTGGGCGGCGAGTTAGAGTACGCTGACGAAGAAACACTGGGTTCAGCCTTAGACGGCCGAAAATAAAAATGTTGGAGGCCCGGCCTCCAACATTTTTACGATTTCCAGATAGATATTCGGAAATCGGATATCTTATTTTTACTCGATTTTAATAATTTCCACCTGGGTGAAAGGCTGACGATGCCCTTTCTTTACATGATAGCGCTTCTTAGCCTTGTATTTGCCGATAATCACCTTTTTCCCTTTGCCTTGTTTTAAAATCTTACCGAAAACTTTAACTCCGGCAACAAAGGGCGCGCCAATTTGCACTTGATTATCTTTCTCCAATAACAAAACATCGTTGAAGACGACTTCCCCGCCTTCCTTATTCTCTAATTTCTCTATTTTAATTCTATTCTTCGGAGCGACTAAGTATTGTTTACCGCCGGTTTTGATAACAGCTAATTGTGCCATATATTATTCTTTGGGTTCTTTTAATTGTTTATACTCTCCTATTTCTACCAGTTTTTCCACCCTTTCGTCAAGTAGCGAGAGGCGTTTCTCGGAATTGCCGTAAGCTGAAGAGGCGTCTCGCAAGTGACTGCCGAGCTTCCGAAAGTCGTCCATCAACTTCTCAGCATCCTGATGAACCTTAGCTAATTTCTTTAAAATCTCGTGAGTTTGTTTGGAAACCTGCGTATCTTTAAACCAGTGCTCAATCGTTCTTAAGGTTAAATAAAGAGTGTTAGGCGAAGTCAAAATTATTCTTTTTGACCAGGCAAAGGCAGCCACATCCAGCTCTTTGCCGAGGCTGCTGACAATTTCATAATAAATGGCTTCAGCCGGAATATACATCAAAGCAAACTCCGTAGTTGCTTCGGCCGGCAAAATATACTTAGCGGCAATCTCGTTGATCCTGTTTTTCACGTCTTCCAGAAAACTCTTCTTAAAAAAGTCTTTCTCTATTTCTGTGTTAGCTTTAACCATTTTATCGAAGTTCTCTGAAGGAAATTTAGAGTCAATCGGCAAAACAAGGTCATTGGGCAGTTTTAAGACAGCGTCAACCTGCTCGCCCGAAGAAAAAAGATACTGGATTTTATAAAGCTCTTTGGGGAAGTGCTGGGCTAAAATATGCTCTAAGCTTGCCTCACCCCATTGGCCCCGCAACTTGGGCGACTTAAAAATTTCCTGAAAAGTAGAAACATCTTTGACGGTAGCCTGCACCTGTTTTAAGTCTTCCCTAATCTGGGTCGCTTCTTTGGTAAAAGAACGCATCTGGTCGTTCATAGCCTGGGAAGTACCATCAACGCTTCCCCGAATCTCTTTCAATTGGCCGATCATTAAATCGGTCAAACGCCTTTCTAAATCTCTAATGGCATCCGTTTGACGCTCATCAGTTTTAGTTTTTTTAAAATACAAAAAAATAAGAACTGCTACTGAGGCAATCAAAAAAATAATTAAAACCGTAATTAAGCTGTTCATTTGGTTAAAATCTCGACGATTAAAAACGCGATATATATGCCGATCAAAACAAGTCCCTCCCTTCTCGTTATTTTCTGTCCGGTTTTTATCAGAATGAAAAATGATAAAACGGCGATGATGAGGAAGATTCGGGCAATAATAAACGGAGAAAAATCAACAATCTTAATCGGCGCGATCAAAGATACTATCCCCAAAATAAAGGTGGAGGTTATGGCGACATTACCCATTAAATTGCCCAAAATCATCCAATCCTGGCCTTTTTTGGCAGCGTGCAAACAGAAAAAAGTTTCGGGCATCGAAGTGCCGATGGCCACAACAAAAATACCGATTAACCCCAGGGGAAGGTTAAATGTTTCATAAAGAAAAGTGGCTGAATGGACCACTCCTTGCCCTCCGATCATCAGCAGAATCAATCCGGTTAGAATAGTGAAAACATCTTTAACGATTTCACCGCGACTAAATTTTTGCGGACGGTTTTCGTAAACTTTGGTAAATCTGTCTTTTTTGGAAAAAAGCCAAACGGCGTAGGCGGCAAAACCGGCTAAAAGCATGATTCCGTCCATCCTAGACAAACTACCGTCGAGAATCAGAAAAATCGGCAGAAGCGCGATGACCATTACAAAAACGGCGCTTCCTTGAACGGTACGGCTATTGGATGAAAGTCCGCTGCGGGAAATCAAGGCGGTCAAACCCACGATAATAGAAATGTCAAAAATGTTTGCGCCGACAACGTCGCCGAAAGAAAGTTCGGGTATGCCTTTAAGGGCCGAGGCCACGCCGATAATCAGATTAGGGATGGTGGCCCCGATGCCCACCACAAAAAAAGCCAGCACAAACTCTTTTAACTTCAAACAAACCCCGATACGCGATAAAGCATCAATCAGCCATTTCCCGGCCAGAGCCAGCAACAAAAAAGACCCTAAAAGAATAAAAATCTGCGAAATCATGTTTCTTTATTGTAACACTTCGACATGCTCAGTGTAAAACACTCCGACGGGCTCAGTGTAAACAAAAAGGCAGCTTTGGTTAAAGCCGCCTTTGCTTTTTGATTTACTTCATTTGCGCCCGAAGAATGTTTTGTCTTTCCTTCATCGCCGCAACAATCTCTTTATTAGCCTCTCTTTTTTTACTATTATCGAGAGCGGACAATTCGGTCAGGGTCATCCGATGAGCGGGATCTTTCTGGCACTGAAGGTAATTCGTGCCTGTGTATAATGCCAGCTTCATCGCTCCACCACACAGCAAGCATTTGAAGGCCGGAGTCTGGACTGGGGCCAGCTGCCCGTCTTTGACAAGATAATGAGACATTACCAACTTTGCCTGATCGCGGGCATCTTTGTTGTTAAAACGGAAAACAATTTCATCCAGACCAACTGCCTCAAGAGTGAAGTCTTTCTGGTGCTTAAAGCCTTCTAGCCCCAGGGTGTTCGCTGCCACAATCCCGGCTTCCATTGTCCGGTAATTAGCGTTAAGCGCTCCGCCTTCGCCATATTCTTTCTTGATCTCCGCTGAAGCTTTTGCCCGGTTCGACAACTTGTCAATTTGGAATCTTAAAGAATTGCTTGCGTCTGCCATGTTCTGCCTCCTTTCTTCTAAAATTTTGGCGATAAGTAAATATACAATAAAAAGATAATTTCGTCAATGCTTTTGAAAATAATTAAAAAGGCGACTTTTTTCAAAGCCGCCTTTTCTTGAGAGTGGTGATTCACCTTTTCCGCTCTTTGCTGATGCCCAGCCCTTCAAAGATCTGCTTCGGAGGAGTCCCTTTATTAATCATCTTCAATACGGTCCGGGTAAACTCCTCCACCTGAAGCTCTTTAGGGGCGCACTTTTCGCGTTCTTGGATTTTGTTCCAGGTTTTAGTCCGCTTCTCCCACCAATGTGTCATCATGCCTTTGTCTTTGGCTTTGTTGGCTTGATTTTGAAGGTTAACGAACCCACGAAATTGCAAGAGTAGCAAGACATAGCCTCTCTGCCACTTGTGAAGCTTCTTGGTTGAAGACACCTTCTGTAAAACCACATTCGCCTCCTTTAGTCACCACTCTTTAAAGGAATATTGTAATGTGCCTATGCTAATTTATCACATATCTTAATCTTGTCAACTATGCGGCCCCAACCGGAGTTGAACCGGTGTTTCTTGGTTGAGAACCAAGCGTCCTGGGCCACTAGACGATGGGGCCATGAGATGATTTATCAAATTTTTCTAATTTCGTCAACAATCTTAATCATTTGAAGCTCTCTCGATCCGTCGATTAAAATAAAATCGCCTTCCTTCATTTCTTGCTGTAAGGCTAAACTAGCTCCGCCTGCTTCGTTAAAAGAGAAAATTTTATCTTGGGCTAATCCTTTTTTCTTAGCTCCTTCCGCATAAAACTTAGCTCGAAGACCTACCGTGAAAAGCAAATCAGCGGAAACTTTTACCTCTTCGCCGATAGTTTCATGGATTTCGGGCGTATATTGCCCGGCTCCGACGATATCTCCTAAAACAGCTATTTTTCTGCCTCGTTTATCAGAATCACTAATTTCAATTCTTTTTAAGACATCCAGGGCTTCAGCCATCGATAAGGGCGAAGCTGATTCGGAATCATCTAAAATCAGCGTATTTTTAATCCCTTCAATCAATTTCATTCTTCCCGGAAAACCTTGATACGATTTGAGGGCTGCGGAAATTTCCACCAAATTTAATCCTAAAAGCTCGCCCACGGCCACGCTGGCTAAGGCCGCGTAAATATGCTCCTTGCCGAAAAGATTCTTTAACCAAACGGGTACGATATTGCCCTCATAATTTATTTTAAAATTCGTGCCCGGGCTCGGCGATTGAGTTAAAAAGATGTCAGTTGCCTGGATATCAGCCCTCGCCCCAAAACCAAAAGATAGAGTACTCACGCTTGTTTGACTTTTGATATCTCTAATAGTTTCGTCATCGAAATTCAAAACCAATCGGGCTTGAGCCGGCAAGTTTTTAACCAATTCTTCAATAAAAGCAGTGTCTGGTTTTTGTCCGGCGAAAAATTCTTTATTAAACTCATATTCGCCCATATGGGTTGCCACTAAAATAACCGATCTCGAATTTTTTAACAAAAATTTGGCATCATTAAAATGGGCTGCATCGACCTGATAAATTAAAACATCCTTGTTTAATTGGCTAATAGCCCGAGCTGCGGTTTCCCTACCCCTACCCGCAACCAATATAACCTTCGGTTTTGTTAAGATAATTTTTATTTTATTAAATGTGTTATTCATTTTCATAATGATCCGGCGGTATTTGATAATAATCGATGATGTATTTAGCTAATTCTTGAAAAACGGGCACGGCCGAATATTCGGCGGTCTTCGATGCCGGATTGTTCAATTTAACTAAGATCAAAAATCGAGGATTGAAAGCCGGAGCGAACCCGATAAAGCTCTGCCAAGTTTTGTCGGAATAACCTTTCTGATTAATGCCCAAGGCCGAATAAGAAACCTGAGCGGTGCCAGTTTTGCCCGCAACATAATAACCCGGGATTCTTGCCGCTTTGCCGAAACCATTTTCCACAACACTCACCAACATGGCCGTCACCTTAGAGGCGGTCTGCGAAGAGATTATGTTATTATCGCTTGTTTTAGATTCTTGTTCAACTAAATACGGCTTGATTAACTTTCCACCGTTAGCAATAATCGAAAAAGCTCTCACCAATTGAATCGGCGTCATCTCAATGCCTTGTCCGAAACTGGCCGTCGCATAATTGATTTCGTAACCTTTTTTAAACTCGGCATTTTTGGAAGAAATCTCTCCCTGAAGATCAAGGCCGGTTTTCTCAAAAATACCGAAGTTAGCGATATATTCTAAAAATTTTTTGTGACCCAGCTGGTTTTCGGCGAAAACCGCTCCGGTATTGATGGATTTTTCCAAAACTTGAGTCATCGTAATATCGCCGGGATAAGTTCTTCGATCGTAATTATAAATAGGCCAACCGCCGATTTCTAAAACTCCCGGATCTTGATAGGTTGTTTCCGGCGTAATTTTACCTTGATCTAAAGCCGCGGCCATGGTAATCGGCTTGAAAACAGAACCCGGTTCAAAGATTTTCTGGGTGGCGTCTGATTGGAAAACGCTAAAATCTTTTTCCTTTGAATATTCAGCAGGGTTAAAACTTGGCTGATCGGCTAGAGCCAATAATTTTCCGGAGGTTGGATCGATGACAATAATAGCGCCTCCTTCAATAGCTAAATTTTTCTCGGCTTTACGCAAAAGCTTTTCAGCCAAATACTGGATATTGTAATCAATCGTCAATTTAAGATCCTCGCCCTTGTTGTCAGAACGACTCAACCCGGGGAAAAAATAACCCAAAGGGCCCTTAACTCCTTCCCAAAATTCTTCTTTACCGCGTAAAACATCATCGAAGAACTCTTCCGCGCCGTATTGGCCTGCGCCTTCTTCATTCACAAAACCAAGAACATGGCTAGCGAAATCGCCGTAAGGATATTCTCGAAAAGTTTCTTTTTTAAAATGAATGCCGACAAGCTTTAACTCTTCGATCATGGCGACGTCTTGGTCGGTCATTTTGTCCCGGATAAGTTCGTAAAGATTGTCCTTTTGGAGCCTAGACATGAGATAATCCTTATCCATGTCTAATTTTTCGCTTAAAGCTTGGGCCACTTTTTCTTTTTCGCTTGCGGGCACTTCGTTTGGGGAGAGGTATAAAAAAGAATACTCCCGGTTAGTAGCTACGGGCAAGTCGTGGTTTGCTAAAAAAATCTCTCCCCGGTCGCCGACGAAGTCCAAAAATTGTTTCTGCTGCCCTCTGGCTAAAGCGGCGTAGTAATCATGGCGAACCACCTGTAAAAAAAATAGGCGAAAAGCTATGGCTGCTGAAAATATAAAGATTAGCGCCAAAATAAAGTTAATCCTCCAATTTTTCATGTTCTTATTTGGCCGCCACCGCGCTTGCTAACACCTGGATGTAGTCGATCTTGCCCACTTTTTCGTAGCCCTTGGCAACCAACGCTCCTTCGAGGCCCGGGAGAGAATTTGTGCCAGAAAAACTAATTTGCAAAGTTTTAAATTCTCTGTCCAGATCGGCAATTTTCTTTTCGTAATTGTTAACGGTAAAACTCGCCCGGGTAATTTCGTTTACCTGAAAAACGTAAAAACCGATTAAAGAAATAGCCAAGGAAAAGCTTATAAGGAAAACGGCCTTCAAACTAAATTTCCATTTGAGTATATATTCACAATTCATATTTTTATGCAAGCCCTTAGTTTAGCCGACCTTGACCTTGAGTTAATTATTATTTCCTGACGGGTCGGGATAACTGGTTTTTTTGTTAAAATATTTAAATTTAAGGAGTTATTTTTCAGAAAGTTTTTAACGATTCTGTCTTCCAATGAATGGAAAGAAATAATGACGAGTCTCCCTCTTGGTGCTAAAATCTGCAAAGCTTGGGGCAAAGCCTTTTCAATATTGTTTAATTCGTCATTAACGGCGATTCTTAAGGCTTGAAAGGTTAAGCGAGGAGCAGATCCGGCTTGCTTTATAATCTCTGTTAGATGAGCTGTGTTTTTGATTGGTTTTTGTTTTCTCGCTTCTATAATTTTTTCTGCGATTTTTCGAACCCGTTTTTCTTCACCGTAATCTGCGAGAACTCTCTCAATTTCGAATTTAGACCAGAAGTTAACGATCTTTTCTGCAGTCAATTGATTCTGCGCATTATACCTCATATCCAGCGGTTCTTTTTTCTGGAACGAGAATCCCCTCTTTGATTCTTCCAAATGCCAGCTAGAATATCCCAAATCAAATAAAATACCGCTTACTTTGTTAAATTTATAACGCTTGATGATTTCGCTAAGATTAGCGAAGTTATCACAAACAAGAATTAAATTAGGGTTTTTCTTAATTTCGCTGATTGCTTCTGGCGTCCAGTCAATCCCCAACACTTTGCCCCGAGGCGCTATTTTTTGTAAAATTTCGGCGGCATGTCCTCCCCCGCCGATGGTCGCATCAATGAAGTTCTCGTCAGGCTGGGGATTTAAATATTGAATGACTTCTTTTTGTAAAACCGGGATGTGCATGTTAAACGCCAAATTCTTTTAAACGCTCGGCGATATCACTAACCGTCGTCTCGGTTTTTTTCCGATACTCCGCCCACTTATCGGCGTCCCAAACTTCAATCCGGTTAGAAAGCCCGAGAACCGCAACATTCTTTTTCAAACCGGCATAATTTTTTAAATAATCAGGAACGAGAATCCGGCCCAATTTATCAAGTACGGCATCAGCTGCCCCGGAAAGCATCAGCCTGGCATAATTTCTGGCATCAATTTGAGTCGGCGGCAAGGCCTCTAATTTTTTGGCCTGCTTTTCCCACTCGACTAATGTGTAAATAACGAGGCAATTTTCTAAACCTTTAGTAACAATGGCCTGTTCGCCTAAATCCTTACGGAACTTAGCCGGAATAGCTAATCTTTTTTTGGTATCAATAGTGTGTTGGTATTCGCCAATAAGCATATAGTTATCCCCAATTCTTCTTATTTATCCCCATACTTATCCACAATTATCCACTACAACTACATTATCGCCCACCCAAGCATCCATGTCAACCACTCCAAAAATGCCAAAAAGCCCCTGAAAGGGGCTTTTTATCCACACCTTTTCCCCAACTAGCCTATCTAAACATTAATAATTTGATCTGAACTAAGAAGCCGATTAACTTTCGGACGAAGGGCCTTTGAGAATTATCCAGGTAGAAAAACAAGGCATAAAGCAGTATAGCTGAAATTAATCCGGCCATTAAAGCAATATAAAGCACGTTAATTCCAGTAATTACGTCCGTGGCTCCTAAAACTCCTTTTTTTGTCACTATAATTTTAGCGGTAGCAAACAAAGCAAAATTATCATTGTAAACATCAGCCACATTAATTATTTCCGTAGCACCGTAATTAAAATTGTTCTCATCAGTAACTTTGACGTCGTAAGTAATTGTTCTTGTCTGGCTGCCGCCAATTTCGCCTAAGACCAAATCCGCTCCGACGTCTCGATTGCCGACAACGCCGTCAATCAATAAATTACCGGCATAAGCCAGCTTGCTGTGTAAAATGTCTTTAATTTTAGTGCCGCTGATTGCCGTAGTTTTAGCATTAACGATTTTTATCTGAAACTGCAAAGTATCTCCCGGCGCAGCCGCTACTTCATTTTTCCATTCAGTGTCGCCTTTGGTAATATTTTTGGCCATTTTAGAAATGCTCAAACCAACTTCACCTAATAAATTATTAACATTAACAGCGGCTGAATCGAAAACTTCAGTAAAATTATCAGCTTTAACATAGGCTCGATTGGTCAAAGTAGTTAAACCAAGATTGAATTTATTTTTAGAAGACACCCTCGCGTCAAAAGTAATTGTTTTTAACTGCTTTCTGACAAAAACACTTAACGGTATATTTGAGATATCGCCTGAAACGGTTTGATCGTTTACCCTTAAATTACCCTGATAAATAATATCTTCGGGCAAAACATCTTTCGCTACAACATTATGGGCTTCATCTTTGCCCATTAATTCAACTTCAATCTTAAAAGACAGGTTGTCTCCCGGGAAAACAAAAACCATATCTTGATAAGGAGTATTCTGGCTAATATTTCTGACTGATTTGTTAATAGACAGTTGCGGATAAAAATTACTAGCAAGAGTAGCTCCTCCACCACCGCCTCCACCACCGCCTCCACCACCACTACCGCCACCACTAGGTGCTGGTGCTGGCGCTGGCGCCGGAGCCGGAGCTAGCGCTGGAGCCGGGGCTGGGGCAGGATTACCACCTCCGCTACCTGTATCACTATAATCATTGCCTCCATCAGAAACAGGGCTATAATCATTACCTCCGCTAGAAACAGGACCATAGTTATTGCCTCCGCCATCAGAGACAAAGCTATAGTCATTGCCTCCGCCAGTATCATAATCGTTATCTGCTAAAACAACCGAGAGGGGCTGAATGACAATCAGCCCAATGAAGAGTAATATTATATAAATAGATTTATTCATAAAAATATAATAATATTTCATTATATCTTAATCTGTGATTTTGTCAAACGCTTAAAACAAAAGGAACTACTTATCGTAGTCCCTTTTAATGTGCAGTTACCGCACTATAGCGGCTTCCACTCGGGGATCGGTTACGATCTCCCAGATTTTCGTCTTATCCAGGGGATCAAAACCAAAAATCTTTGCCTGACCGCCATCAGCTAAGATAACAATCAAATACATTGGGTCAGAAGCCGGATAGGCCCAACCAATTGGAATTTGTTCAATGTCTGGCTCTTGGAATGTCCCAAGCGCTTTATCGACAAGCGATGACCAGGGCAGATTGCTTGTCAAGGGCGCCATTTTAGAACGAATTTCCTTGAATTGCTCGACAGTATAAAGAGCGGCGGAAACGAAATGCGCGCCAGTCATTCGCCTATTTGGAAAAGTCCGAGTCAATAGACCCCTCGCTTCATCGCTGGTGATAACCATGCTGGTCTTGGGCCAAACAATCGGTAAGGGAGTCGGTGCGGGCGCTGCAATCTTGCTAATTTGTGCCCTTAGATCAGCTATTGTCCCTTGGTCTTTGGTCTTTTCTTGTTTCAATCTTGCCAGCTCGTCCAGAACGCTCTGCGGCGTGATCTCTCGAGTAATCGCGCTTGGCGTAGGTGCGGGCGCGGGTGTTGACGTCGATAGCATCGAAACGTCAACAAGTCTCCACGTCCTGAACGTAGTCCAGGATAAAACCAACGCTGCCACCAACAAGATCATCGATACGTAAATGAAAATCTTGTGCTGAGTCGACCACCCTAAGCTGGGGCTGAACCAGACCCTTATTCTGTTCCAGATATTTCCCATTTAATCCTCCTTTTTTCTTTTCTATTGAGTTGTCAAAGAATATTATACTATATTCCTAATCAAATTTTTGTCAATCAGCAATCACGGCCATTCTTCTCCGGTCGACGCCAGGCGGCCAGCAGGTTATCAATACCAAAGCTCCATCCGCATGGGCGGGCAGATCCTCGCCTTTATTCAAAATTACCTTTTCTTTAACAGTATAAGTATATTTTTGCTGATTGTAATAAAAATAAATTTTATCGCCCGGGACCAAATCGCCTAATTTACTGAAAACCCAGTCGTACTTAACTTTCGGCCAGCCAAGCGGAGCGCTGTGCCCTAAAAAGATAATCTGTCCTTCTTCTCCGGGCAACGAAGAACCCGGATAATGCACCACTCCCTTGTCTAAGGCCTGGCTGAAAACGCTTTTCTCGGCGCTCTCAATAAAAACTAAGGGGGCTTCAATTTGAATTTTAGGAATTTCAATACTATCCTGTTTCGCAATTAAAGCAGCCTCTTCTCGCGGTATAATTTCATTTTGAGTCTGGATAATTTCTTCTCCTCCATAAACAATTTTATAATTAAACATTCTTTTAATCGTACCTAGGTTCATCGCCAAAAAAACAATCACAAAACAGAAGATAAAAATCTTCAGGAAGCTTAAAAGCTCTTCTTTGGGAAAATTCTTAATCATTATATTTTAAAATTATGTGGAACGATCTGTAAAACCGTTTCTTTGTCCATTAAAACCATCAGTCCGGCCAATAAGATTAAAAACACGATTGATCTTAAAATAAGAGCTGTATCTTGGACCTTAATATGGATAAAAATATTTAAAATCAAAGCAAAACCGATTAAAATTATGGAGTAAAAAAGTATCTTATGGGCAATCCCAAAGTAGTCGGTGGTGATAAACTGCGCCGCAGCCGCCACCCTCGTATCAGTCTCGGCTACTTTTCGTTCGGTTGTGATAATCACTGGCTCTTCAACCTTAACTTCTTTCGACAGCGAACCCGCCACTGAGCTTACCGTCTCAGCAGGCGAACCAAAACTTTGCACCACCAAAGTTGTTTCTTGACCGTTAAGCTCTCCGGTCAAAACTGCGATGCCGATTTCCTGAAAACCAGGATTGAGAAGATTGGCTCGATGAGATGGAGAATCAATCCAAGCATCAACTACTTCTTCGGAGTCAATAAAACCAACAGCTAAATTCTCTCCGGCCGCCTGATAATGGTAACCAGCGTTTCGGAACCAATACCACGGCGTAACCCCGGTCGGACTAGAATGGGCAAAATAATTATTAGCTAGCATGTCCTTAGCTTTCCCGAGAGCCACTTCATTTAATTTCATATTTTCCTTCAAAGGAGCTAACCCCAAGTCGCTTCTTTCTTGATTGGTCAAAGTAATGAGGGCATTTTTTGCCACTTCAGCAAAAAAAACCGACTTAGGAAAAGAAACTAAAAAGACGGCAGCGAAGATGCTTGAAACAACTAACCCAATAATATAATAAAGCAAAAACTTGCTCTTCAAGAAATGAGGCCGAAAATCATTTTCAGAGCATGGAATAAAGAGAATTTTTAATTCTGAAAACAGGCTTTTCATAATTAGATATTATACAATAATTAAACCTTATGTCAAGCAAAAACGGCGGGTATCCGCCGTTTTCTACTGTCTTCTGATTAATCGGAATTGGGAATCAATTTCCGCGCTGTCCCCTCTTTTTAATGCGCCGGATAACAGAGCTTCAGCTAAAACATTTTCAACCTTATCCTGAATCACCCGTTTCATCTGGCGGGCGCCGAAAGTCGGATTGTAGCTCAATTCGACGATTTTTTCCTTTAACGACAGCGTGATAAGAAAATCAATGCCTTTTTCCTTGAGATGGTTCTTTAGAGACTTCAGCATAAGTTCCGCAATGTCCAAAAGGTTTTCTTTGCTTAAAGGCTTAAATACGACCATCGCATCAAAACGATTGATAAATTCCGGGCGGAAGATGCCTTTTTCAAAAATATAATCAAGAAGTTTCTGTTTAACGTCCGCCCACTCGCCCGGCGTTTTTAAAGCTTCCAAAATTACTTGGTAGGCCGCGTTGCTCGTGGCAATAATAATGGAATTTTTAAAATCAACTTTCTTGCCCTGGCCATCGGTTAAAAACCCCTCATCCAAAACCTGTAAAAATAAGTTTAAAACATTGGGATGGGCTTTTTCGATCTCGTCTAAAAGGATCAGAGAAAAAGGATTTTCAATGACGGGAGTGGTAAGCAATCCTTCTTCGCCAATGCTACCGATAAGTCTGGGAATGTCTTTTGTGTCCTGGAACTCCGACATATCCAACCGGATCATTTTGGACTCCGAACCGAAATAAATCTGAGCCAAGGCTTTTGATGTTTCAGTTTTTCCCACCCCGGTGGGGCCTAAAAAGAGAAAAGTGCCCATGGGGCCATGTCTCGCGCTCACTTCCGCTCTAGCTCTTCTTAGGGCGGTTGAAACCTCTCTGACTGCTTCTTCCTGGTTGATAATCCTTTGATGAATCAGATTCTCTAGATCAAGCAGAATATTTTTTTCTTTATTCGCCATATCACCCAAAGGTACCTGAGCTTTTTCAGCGACAATAGTGTTTACGTGGGAAGGCAGCAGGACATCAGCTTTAAATGTTTTTTTGGCATAAATCACGGTTTCATCAAGCAAATCTAAGGCTTTTTTGGGAAAGGGCAAGGAACTGAGATAACGCCGGCTTAATGAAATTATTTCTCTCAAAGACGGGTAACTGATGAAAATTTTGTATTTTTGTTCTAAAAATGGAACTAAATTCTCTAGAGCCATTAATGTCTCCTGTTCAGAAATTTCAGACACCTCGACTTTCTCAAAAAGATTCAGAATCGACAGGTTTTGTTCGATGTTTTTGTGCAATCCGACAAAACTACACACCGCTACAATTTGGAATTCGGGTAAATTGAGATAAGGAGAGATAATCCCGGCAATATCCGCCGTGCCCGGCCCGGGCTTTGTGCTGATAAAATTGTGGAATTCGTCAATCACTAAAATCACATTACCCGCAGCCACGACTTCCTGAAAAATCTTATCTAAAACGCTTTCCAGCTCATCAATAGTTTTAGTTTGCGCCATCAATCCCGGCATATTTAATTCCACCACTCTTTTATAATTAACATCAGGCAGGCTTTGGCCTAAAACGGCTTTCCTAACCAATCCTTGGATTACGCCTTTTCGGCCGACTCCCGGTTCGCCCACCAAGAGAGCGTTGTTATATTCTCGCCGAGCCAAGATCCTTTCAGCCTGTTCAATCTCTTTTGTGTGCCCGATTATTTCTGGAAACCCCTCTTTTTGAGCGATCTCCGTCCAATCAATAGAATATTTGTCTAAAGTCAAAGTATAACCGGCCGTCCATTCCTTGGCCAAGGTCCCTTGATGCATCAAATTATGATATTCCCACCATCTCTTTTTTTCTTGAATATTGTTTTTCAAAGATTCCAGCCACCAGCTTAAATTTTCGATATCGGCATTTTTTAAATTAGCGTTAGTCAATATTCTTTGGAATACCGGGTCGTAAATAGCTAAGGCGCTCAAGACGTCGCCCACCATGACGTGCTGATGTTTTCTTCTCTGGGCAATTTTTAACGCTTCCCAAATGGTATCTTGATAGTCTTGAGTGTAACCCAGGCCGTTTTGGGCGTTTAACTCATACTCCCTCACTTTAATTCTCAAAATAGACTTTATTTCATTAAGATCCAGAAGGCCGCGAGAAAAAATAAATTCAAGCCCCTGCGTTTTCTCAAGCAGAAAATGAAACAGGGCCGTGGAATTAGTCGGCGGCAGTTCGGGAGAATCGGCGAATTTATCAGCCGCGTATACGGCTTTAGCCGTCTCAAAGTCTAAAAATTCGGCCAGATTTATTCTCTTCACGCCGTCTAAAGCGTCGTTGATGGCAAGGGTTAACTTAGGTTTTTTAAGTTTAAGGTTAAAAAAAGAAATTTCTAACCAAAACCCGATCGATAAAGCGGCGAAAATAAGAAAAAATCCCAACAAAGTCGCGTTAGATCTGTCAGAAAAATTACTGCCTAAAAAACCGTATAAAAATAGCAGGAAATCAAAAATAAGCAAAAGAAAAAATATTCTTTTAAAGGCCTTAGCCAAACTGAAAACCTGGAGACGGGACCATTTGATCGTTTGATAAATTTGAGCCTTTTTTAAATTAAAGGAGAATTTTAAATCCATAGATAAAACTAAGAGCTAAAAGAATTGGCAAAACTAACCAAATTAAAAGAACCGTGCTGCCTACTAAAAATACCGAAACCTCTGTCAATAATCCGAGAACGATTAAAACGCTTCTCATGATGGCGCCGAGAATCCGAGAAGTCATATTAAAAGTAAAAACTTCGAAGTACTTAGTGAAACTGAATCCTTTACCGTAAGAATATTGATAGCGCCGCCAAGGCGAGAACCAAGTTTTTAAAAGCAAAGGGACCGACCAATAATTCAAATTAAACTTGAGACAGTTTTGCCACGCACCTAAAATACCTTTTGTGGTATCAAAAAAGTGCCACGTTAAATATTGAATGACAATATTCCGGCTCATCAATTATATTGTAGCACAAAAAATAAAGTGGGCGCATCTGGACTCGAACCAGAGACCTTTGCAATGTGAATGCAACGCTCTAACCAACTGAGCTATGCGCCCCTAACACCGTTATTTTAGCATTTTATCTCGCAAAAACAATCCCGTCCCGCTTAGCGGGACGGGACAAATTCGAGTTCTAGAACCGGAATTTTTAGCCTTTCAATTTCTTGTATAAATCTCGCAAAATGTCCGTGGCGACTTCTTTTCCGCCCAATCCAAAGGCAAGTCCCGCCGCAATGACGATCACCGCGATCAAGCCGGTAAATAGGGTCTGGATTAAGGACGGGGCCACTTGCAACTGAATCAAAATAGCCAAAATGGCGAAAACCCAGATTGACCATCTGATAATTGCCGCGACCACCTGCCCATATCCCACCTTGATTGATTCGACGGCAGCTCTGACCACCTTCTCTAAGATATCGGTGATAATCACCGTGACCACTAAGATAAAGGCGGCGACTACGACATTGGGCAAATATCCTATAATATTACCCAAGAATCCGGCGAATCCTTTTAGGCCCAAAACTTCCACCGCGGCCATTAAAAAGACAACGACAAAAACCCATTTAACGATAGCTCCGATAAAAGCCGAGGCGTCCACTTTAATGTCGGCCTTGGCTAAAGCTTCGTCCCAGTTCCCTTTTTCGAAGATCTGGTTAAATCTTATTTTCTTTAAGATTTCGGCAATTAATTTGCCTAAACCAACCGAGATAGACCAGCCGACGACAAAAACGACGACGGCGCCGATCAGGGCTGGAACAAAGGCCACGAATCCTTGCCAAAGATTTTGCAAGGCGTCGATGGTGACTGAATACCAATCTAAAATCATAAAATTAAGATTATAATGCGAATTCTACGAATAACTATCCGAATTCTACGAATATTCGTAACATTCGGATACGAATTCGTGTCATTCGGATTATGTTTTTTCGACCTTTAGAGATTAGTGTATTATACCCTTAATAGAGCAAACAAAAAAGCCGTCCCCTGTGGATAACTGTGAACCAGAGCATAGCTCGGTTCACAGCCCCGAACCGAACTTCGTTCTGGTTCGGGGCCCTAAAATCTAGGGCAAAGCTCAATTCAGGGTAATGAATAAAAATTTTCTTTTACTAAAATGTGGTTCGAGACGATATTTTTCCGGTTCTTTGGCAGTTTTTGCCTCGCAAAACGAGGCGACAATTTCAAGTTTCTCTTTGGTGGCAAATCCCAGAAAAGAAAAACAATAACAAAAGCTCCCCGGATAAATCCAGAGAGCCTTAAGCTTGCGCCCTTGTGATGGTTACTGTTTGCTACGTGAGAGAGCTACTCGTCGCTGTGTAGCCGCCTTTCTGCCTCATCAATCTTCGGACCGAGTACACCCGCCATATCATCAAGACCAAGGCGGAATGTATTGAAGGTACCTACTCCTGGTATCTCGACGTCTTGCTCGCGCTTGGACTTTTCGCCGAGGCGACTCCTGGTCATTTTGGCGGCGTCGAGAACACCAATCAAATGGGCTACCCGAGTAGTTGACGGATTCACATCCCCCGTTTCTCTCAAGCTTTTAATAGCGTCCTCAGCAGCTCCTTCTCCGTTATAGTCGGGATCGTCGTACCGGCTAGCGTCAAATTCTTCGTCGCTGGTAAGGTCTACCTTCATCGGCCTCCCGCCGAGATAGTTAAAGTAGATGTACTTAACTGCCGGTCGCTTCTCGATTTCCCATTTCCAGAAAAGGAACTTCTTTGTCACCGTTACTCTCTCAAAGTAGTAGCGAAAGATTTCCCTTGCCTGCTCCACGGTCATGGGCGTGGGGTTATATTGCATAAATCCCATGCCTCCGGTTATGGCCCGGTTGTAGAGAGCCGCTAACACCTCTGCCTTATCCAGCCCTTTTATAGAAACCATTCTCTTATCCAAAGAACACCTCCTTACTATTTTTGGCATGGTTGCCATTAATTCTATACAGATATTATACACCCATCTGTTAAATTTGTCAAGCTTTTGGGCGTGGTATTAAAAAAACGCCTTCTTGGCGATAATTTGTGGACTATTCTTAAATTAGCTCGGACGATTTTTTCGCCGCCCGCGGGCGGCGAGGAAAAGCCCCAAAAAATTTAACGACTTCGCCGCGTTCGGCGCTTGCCCCGTATAATCACGAAGTGATTTGTACGGGGACAATTTCAAGTTTTTCTATGAGTTAATCATAACTTATTTCAGGAAATTTTTCAAAGAAAAATTTTCTGATTTAGCGGCAAATGCTTTAGCACTTTTACAAAAAGAAATAGCCCCCTTTGGATTTCTCCTCAGGGGGCATGGGCGTGAGACGAGAGACTACCTTACCGTGACGGGCCGCAGCTTTTCCAGCTCTTCCTTGCTGGTTCCGATGTCCTTGAGGGTGAGGCCACCTTTTTGGACTTCCTCGCGTAGATACTTGAGGAAAGAGTCGTACTGATCGGCTCCAGAGCGAAGATACTCGAGCCACTTCTGG
>MHMD01000017.1:19600-23293 GCA_001819295.1 Candidatus Nealsonbacteria bacterium RIFCSPHIGHO2_02_FULL_43_13
GTCCTTAAGGGTGAAGCCACCCTTCTGGACTTCCTCGTGTAGATACTTGAGGAAAGACTCGTACTGATCGGTTCCGGAGCGAAGATGCTCGAGCCACTTTTGGGCTTGTACCTTGTGATTCTCTTTCATGGTTATACCTCCTTTCAGTTTTTGCTTTCTTGCCACTTACCGTGAGTAGCACGCTGAATACCAAAATCTTGATACTCAATGTGCTACTCACGCAGAAAGCAATTTCTCTCGTCTTGTAAAAGTGCTATTTCTAACATTTAAAGCATATCATATATTATCTAATTTGTCAAGGTCTGTGGTAAAATAAAAAGGGCATTTTATTCCCTTAGATATATGAAAAATTTTCTTTTACGAAATGTGGCTCGAGACGATATTTTTCCGGTTCTTTGGCACTATGATGGCAGTTGAACTGCCATCAATAGTTCGAGTCGAGAAAATGGTGGACTATTCTTAAATTAGCTCGGACGATTTTTTCGCCGCCCGCGGGCGGCGAGGAAAAGCCCCCAAAAATTTGACGGCTCGCCGCATTCGGCGTCTGCCCGCCGAAACTTTAGTGTAGGCGGAACAATTTCCCGCCGTCGCCCTTTGGGCTATGGCGGGCAAGCAAGTTTTTCTTTCGCGGCAAATTCCGGAAAAACAAAGAACCAACTCGTTTTGAACTAGATAAAATAAAGACCCGCTCGAAAAACCGAACGGGTCAATCGCAGATGTTTTGCACATCTTTGATTTAAGGGAGCTGACACTTTGGAAAGAGCTTTTCGGGGTGCCGTTTTGCGTTCATCGTCCGGAAAATAAGATCCCACCTTAGATTTCCGAATCTTTGACATTCGGCACCATCGAGTCCGACGACAAGAAAAATGCATGCCTCCTCGCCCTTCCCAGCCCCACATTTATTAAGATCAGCGACTGCATTTTCCGGACCCATAATTTCCAATGCCCGGTAATCTGTTCCCGAGGCAACAGTTGTGCCGTCGTAGACGACGCTGACCTCATCGGGTCCATTACGGCTAAACGGTCCTGGAAGATCCCGACATGTCACCCCGATAGAACCAGTTTCTTTGTTTCTGACAACCAACTGGGGACGAAAATCTGTCTCAAGCATTATGTTTCCTCCTTTCTGCGTAATTTCAGTCTGCCTAGATTGTACACCTATTTATCAAATATGTCAAGCGTAGCAAATAAAAACAGAAATTTCAGCGAAATTTCTGACATAATATATGAAAAATTTTCTTTTAAAATGTGGTTCGAGCCGATATTTTTCCGCTTCTTTGGCACTATGATGGCAGTTGAACTGCCATCAATAGTTCGAGTCGAGAAAATGGTGGACCCTACCAGACTCGGACTGGTAACCTCTTCATTGCAAATGAAGCGCTCTACCATTGAGCTAAGGGCCCTACTACTCGGTCTTCGGAGTTTCCGTTGATTGAGGCCCGGCCTCAATCACTTTTTCTGCGGGTTTTGAAGACTCCTCTGGTTTAGGCGCCTCCGCTGTTTTCTCTTCTTTAGGTTGAGGTTTAGCCTCGACAGGTTTAACCTCAGCGGGTTTCTTCGATTTCTTGTGCTTTGGGATCTTTTTGCCTTCTAAAATCCCGTCTTTGATGAAGAGATTGTGAACCGTGGGCGAGGGCTGAACGCCTTGAGACAGCCAATATTGAGCCCTTTCCCTATTCAAAACCTTCTCTTTGGTTACAGGGTTATAGAAACCAACCTGTTCCACAAAACGACCCCCTTTTGAGGAGTTTCTTTTATCAGCCACTACAATCTTGAAAGAAGGCTGATTATTTTTACCGACGCGGAATAAGCGAAAAACTAACATACCATTGATTATACGCCTACCATTTTTTAATTGCAAGAGCTTTTTGGGCGGCAGCCACTTCCGCCTCCTGTTTCGAAGAACCCGTGCCTTCAGCCACCAGCTCCTCTTTAAGAAAAACACCGATGACGAAATGCTTGGCATGATCAGGCCCCCAATCTTTGATAATTCTGTAGGTAGGGGTCACTCCGACTCTTTCTTGAGCTTGTTCCTGGAAAAGGGACTTCGAATCTTTAAAAAGATGCCCTTCCAGAATCCGCGGCAATTCCTTAATCAAATATTTATTAATGAATTTCTGGCAAGTATCATAACCCTTGTCTAGATAAAGACTGCCGACAAACGCTTCAAAAGTATTGGCTAAAATATAATGCCGAGCCTTGCCCAATTCTTTTGACTCCCCCTTGCTTAGTAAAAGAAACTCGTTAAAACCTACTTCCTGGGAAATTTGAGCCAGCATGTCTGCATTAACGAGCGCCGCTCGCCAACCGGTCAGCTCGCCTTCAGACTTTTTGGGATATTTCAAAAAAAGATATTCGGTAACTATCAACTCCAAAACCGCATCGCCCAGAAACTCAAGCCGCTCATTATGAGCCAGATGAAAATCAGGATTTTCGTTCAAAAACGAACGATGGATAAACGCCTGAATCAATAAATCCTTCTTTTTAAATTTTATTTTTAATTTTTTTTCTAAAGACGAAAAATCAATCATTTTTGTTCGATTTCCTTAAAAACGGTTCCTAAAACACCATTAATAAACTTGCCGGAGCTTTCTCCGCCAAAGGTTTTAGCCAATTCGATAGCCTCATTGATGGCGACTTTTGGAGGCACCTCTTCTTTATTGCTATATAAAAGCTCAAAAAGGCCGATCCTCAAAACGTTTCTGTCAACAATGGTAATTTGCTCTATGGGCCATTCCGGAGCTGCTTTCTCGATAATTTTATCTATCTGAGTAAGGTGTTGGCCCACGCCCTTAATTAATTGCCAAACAAAATCAGTATTTTCCAAACCCGGCCCGTATTCTTTGATGTTTTTTTCCACGACCTTGTCTAAAACGCCCTCTTTTTTACCAGAAAAATCCCACTCGTAGAGGGATTGCATCACAATAGAACGTGACAAATGACGCGAAGCCATAAATTTATCAGGCCTTCTTTTCTTGATCCCGCCCAGATTTTTCTGGGCGAGGCTCGCCCCTTTTAGAGGCGGCTTCTTTGGCGGCTATTTCTTTTTCTTTCTGCTTTCTTTCTTTCTTGGTCAGCTTTTTTAAAACATCGATCACCTCCTCTCCTTTATAATAACCGCAGGCCCTGCACGCGATATGGGGCAAAACCGGCTTCGCGCATTTCGGGCACACGACCAAGGCCGGCTCTTTGATGAAGAGGTGCATCCTGCGCTTGTTCCTTCTTGACTTGGTATGTCGCCACTTAGGTAGAGCCATAATGGAAACTATCTCTATGTATACCACATCTGCCATATTTATTCAACATTGCTCTGTGGTATTTGGTCGGATAACCCTTGTTGCTCGCAAAACCGTAACAAGGATATTTCTTATCGTATTTTATCATCAGCCTATCGCGGGTAACTTTAGCGATGATCGAAGCGCACGAACAAGAAAACACTTTTTCGTCGGCTTTAATAATTGATTTTTGCGGGATATCTGATTTAATGCTGAAATTCCCGTCTAAAATCAGAAAATCGGGCTCTTTCAATTTACTGACGGCTTTTTGCATGGCTAATTTTGTTGCTTCTAAAATATTAATCTTGTCGATGATTTTTTCCGAAACTAGTCCTATCCCCCATTCTATATCCGGATGTTTGGTTAAAATGCTATAAATCTCTTCGCGTTGTTTGGCTGAAAGTTGTTTGGAATCTTT
>MHMD01000017.1:23335-27358 GCA_001819295.1 Candidatus Nealsonbacteria bacterium RIFCSPHIGHO2_02_FULL_43_13
TTTATAACCCTTTCTCCATAATTTTTTTTCCTCTTTTAACGTCGGACGTGTCATTGAAGTTATTTTATCAGCCAAAGCAAAAAAGAAAAAGGGCGAAGTCTCTCAACTCCGCTCTTTTTTGTCTGCATTTTACCCCTTCCAAAGAAGAACTTTTATGCCTCCGCAGACAAGGAGCACCGCGATTGAGGCAAGCACAACAACCATGACTAACCCCTCCTTGCCAACCGTCAACACCCACATTAAGGCCCAAATCAGAAAAAACAAGGCAACTACGAAAAGGAGCAGCGCAAGCACAACTTTGAAAAACATTTCTCACCTCCTTAGATATGATAATCGTAACATATATTTTCAAATCTGTCAACACTTTTAAAATCGCCCTTTCTTTTTGCCGAAAGATTCTGTAAAATGAGATAATCCTTTAAATAGGTATTTTAATTCGGCGTTATGAAATTTACTCACTTGCACGTGCACTCGCACTACAGTTTACTGGACGGTCTGCCGAAAATCGACGAACTTTTGGATTGCGTCAAAGAATCGGACATGGACTCGGTCGCTGTCACTGACCACGGCGTTCTTTACGGCGCCGTAGAATTTTTTAAAAAAGCTAAGGACAAAGGAATAAAGCCCATTATCGGCTGCGAGGTCTATCTGGCCCTAGAAAGTATGGCGCAAATGAGGCCGAATATCGATAACATAAGATATCATTTAATTCTTTTAGTTAAAAACGAACAGGGCTATCAAAATCTTGTGAAACTCATCACCAAAGCCCATCTTGAGGGCTTTTATTACAGGCCCCGAATCGATGAAGAATTGCTGCAAAAGCATTCCGAGGGCTTAATCGGGCTTTCCGCCTGCATTCAGGGAAAAATTCCCAGATTAATTTTAGCGAACGATCTTAAAAAAGCCGAGGAAACGGCTTTAAAGTACCAAGAAATCTTTGGCAAGGGTAATTTTTATTTAGAGCTTCAGCGCCATCACCACATTCCGGAACAAGAAAAAGTAAACGAAGCCCTTATTAGTATCTCAAAAAAAACCGGCATTCCTCTTGTCGCCACCAACGACAGCCATTATTTAAAGCCGGACGATGCCGAAGCCCAAGATATTTTAATGCTCATCAACACCGGTTCTGACCCTAAAGACCCCGAAAGATTAAGCATGAAAATGGACGACTTTTCTTTGAAAACTCCCCAAAAAATGGAGGAGGAATTTAAAGACATTCCCGAGGCGCTCGAAAATACGCAAAAAATCGCCGACCTCTGTAATTTTCAGTTTGAATTAGGCAAAACAAAACTCCCCTACTTCCCTCTGCCGGAAGGTAAAAATCCTGACGACTATTTGAGAGAATTATGTTTAGAAAGACTCCCTAAGCGCTATGAAAAACCAAGCAAAGAAGTTTTAGAAAGATTGGAATATGAGCTCAAAGTCATTAAGCAAACCGGCTTTGCGCCTTACTTTTTAATCGTCCAAGGTTTCGTTAACTGGGCGAAAGATCAGCGCATTGTTGTCGGTCCGGGCCGAGGCTCGGCTGCGGGCTCTTTAGTTTCGTATTGTTTAAGAATCACTAACGTCGATCCGCTAAAGCACAATTTGTTTTTTGAAAGATTTTTAAACCCCGAGCGTATCTCGCTCCCCGATATCGATCTTGATTTCGCAGACCGCCGAAGGGACGAAGTTATTGAATACGTCGCCCAGAAATACGGCCGCGACAAAGTCGCCCAAATCATCACCTTCGGCACCATGGCGGCGAGGGCCGTCGTGAGAGACGTGGGCCGGGCTTTGGGATATACTTACCTGTTTTGCGACCGATTGGCAAAGATGATTCCGTTTTCTTTTACGCTTAACGACGCTTTGTCAAAAATCAAAGAGTTCAAAGATCTTTACGATACAGACGAACAAGCCAAAAGATTGATTGATATCGGCAAAAAACTGGAGGGAGTCGCCCGGCACGCTTCAACTCACGCCTGCGGCGTCGTGATCGCCAAAGATCCATTAGACAGCCTCGTGCCCTTACAGCATCCCACCCAGAACGAACAAAATATCGTCACCCAATATGAAATGCACGCCATTGAAGACTTGGGCCTTTTGAAAATGGATTTTCTGGGCTTAAAGAATCTGACTATTATCGAAGATGCTTTGGCTCGTATTTACAAAGTGCAAGGCAAATCAATCGACATCGAAAATCTGCCCGAGGGAGATAAAAAAGTTTACAAGCTTTTGCAGCAAGGCGATACGGTTGGCGTCTTCCAGCTGGAATCGGACGGCATGCAAAGATATTTAAAACAACTGAAGCCCTCTGAATTTGAAGATATTATTGCCATGATCGCGCTTTATCGTCCGGGCCCCATGGAACTGATCCCCGATTACATCGCCCGCAAGCATGGCAAAAAGAAAGTTGAATACCTCCATCATAAACTGGAACCGATTTTGAAAAATACTTACGGTATTTGCATTTATCAGGAACAATTGATGCAAATCGCCCGGGAACTGGCCGGCTTCACCTTATCGGAAGCAGATATTTTAAGAAAGGCGGTCGGCAAGAAAATTAAAGAGCTGCTCCTAACCCAGGAAGAAAAAATGATTCAGGGCATGGAGAAGAATGGCATTGGCGAAATGATTGCCAAACAAATTTGGGAATGGATGCTGCCTTTTGCGAGATACGGCTTTAATCGATCTCATTCAGCTTCTTACGCTACGATTTCTTACCAAACGGCCTGGCTGAAAGCGAACTATCCGGTGGAATTCATGGCGGCTGTTTTAACTTCAGAAAAAACGGACGTGGAACGGATCGCCGTTTTAATCGAAGAATGTAAAAAAATGGGCATTGAAGTTTTGCCACCGGACATTAATGAAAGTTTTATGAACTTCAGCGTTGTGCCTCTAAAAAACCAAATCAGATTCGGGCTTTTGGCGATTAAAAACGTCGGCATCAATGCGGTGGAAGCCATTTTAGAAGAAAGAAAAGCTACAGGACATTATCAGTCAATCCAAGATTTTATTTCCAGAGTTACCTCGCGCAACTTAAATAAAAAATCGATGGAGAGTATGATTAGATCCGGAGTTTTCGACAACCTGGAAGAAAGGAATAAACTGTTAAATAATTTGGAAAAACTATTGGAGCATGCTCGAGAAACGCAGAAAAATAAAGGTAACGGCCAGAAAGGGCTCTTCGACGGATTAAGTACCCTTACCGCAACTCTGGCTTTAGCCGCCGCGGATCCGGCGACCGACCATGATAAGCTTACTTGGGAAAAAGAGCTTTTGGGGCTCTATATCAGCGGCCATCCTTTAAAAAATTTCCGGAGCATTCTCCAAAAACGCTGCATGAGCCTTGCTAAAATTCCCGAAACTGCCGTGGGAAAATTAGTCAGGGTCGGCGGGGTTATCTCCAGCATTAAAAAAATCGTCACTAAAACCGGCCAGCCCATGCTCTTTTTGAAACTTGAGGACGAAACGCGGCAAATTGAAATCGTGGTCTTTCCTTCGGCCATCACTCGCAACCCCGCTGTCTTCCAGGAAAACAAAATCGTTTTTGTTTCAGGGAGAGTCGATGCGCGGGACGGCACTCCCAAAATCATCTGCAACGAGATTGAGGAGATTATTGAGAAATAAAAAAATTAATCAACCTCGTAAGTTGATTAACAGGAATGGGTCCTTTTTAGGGGCCCGTTTTTTGAGACTATTATTTAGGAACTAGGGATCAGCGACTAAAATGTTGGAGGCCCGGCCTCCTTCAAAATGTTCGAGGCCGGGCCTCCAACATTTGAACTCGGAGAGCGGAAACGCTTTGTTCCCCCAAAGATGGTTTTGTGTTAAAATGAAAAAAGGTAAAAACATGACGAAAACCAACATAGAAACAATTCGGCATTCCCTATCACATATTATGGCTTACGCCGTTCGAGAACTGTTCTCGGACGCTAAATTTGGCATTGGGCCAGCTATTGAAAATGGCTTTTATTACGACATCTCAGCTAAAAACTTAACCGAAGCCGACTTGCCGAAAATCGAAGCGAAAATGCGGGATTT
>MHMD01000018.1:0-3471 GCA_001819295.1 Candidatus Nealsonbacteria bacterium RIFCSPHIGHO2_02_FULL_43_13
CCGACCTGCCTGCCGGCAGGCAGGTAAAAAGTTGTCGTGGCGGAGGAGGTGGGACTCGAACCCACAGACCGCTTTTTACACGGTTACAGGTTAGCAACCTGCTGCCCGACCATTAGGCGTCTCCTCCCCTAAATACATTATACTCTATCTTATTTTTTGTATCGAATCAAGTGTTTTTGATTATGAGAATTAAAAATTTTGAAATACTTTTTTACGTCTCTAATACTATCGATCCTTACGTCGTACGATTGAGTTAATCTTGCGTTTAACCCCAGACTCCTCAAAATGACGAAAACTGATTTACGAAGAGGCTCTGACCTTGAGGTAAAGCTGATTTTTTTATATGAATACATTTTTCCTCCGACACGATAACTGTGCCTAAAAATTGATCCATCGGTATCAACGAGTCCCCGCACACAGGCAATTGAAAATTTTTTATTCCTTTTAATCCAGTTAGGAATATCAACTTGCTGTTTTATCTTATTCCCCTTTTTCAGCCCCAGCCGCTTCACGCAAAAACGAACTAAATTAACGCGTGAAATAATCAAGTCTATTGTGGAACATTTTTCCCTTCTTAAAACAGCAACTGGAACATCAAATAATTTTTTGACTAATTTTATAACAAACTCACTATACGCTTCTTCATCTTTACTACACAGAGTAACCGTAAGCTGGTAATTCGAGATTCCTCCATCTCCAAGCACAATACCCACAAACTCCGCGAGATCTTGTGATTTTTGTGGCTTTTTGATCGACAGAGGCGTGTTAATAATTGAGGTGTGGTATTGCCCCTCACTCTCCCACCATTTTCGCCATTGTCGCTTTCTATATTCGGGGTCGTTTCCAATTCTGCCGTATTTTTTCCACACCGCATTACCACCGGCCGAACAACCCTTAATCGTATACCAGTACCTATCTCTTAATTCGATATTCGCCGGTAAGTGAGTTTTTAATGCCTTACAAATCTTATTAAGTGCGCTAAGGTCCATTAAAAACTTTTCTCGCCGCCAATCTCGAATTGTTCTTTGAGAACAACTGCAAATTAGCGAAACTCTATCAAAAGAAAATTTTTTGATAACCCTATCTAAAAAACACTTTTGCTGTCCTTTCGAAAAAACAACTCTTTTATAAATAAACGACTCGGCCATATTTCCATCATACCTTAATATTGAACCATAAACAAGTTGAATAATAAGGATTTTTATGTTATTTTATGCTTGAGCATGTCCCCATAGCTCAACGGATAGAGTGTAGCCCTGCGAAGGCTGAGATGAAGGTTCGATTCCTTCTGGGGACACAAATAAAATGAATCTTTCAACCCCAATTGAAGAACTGCGAGGGGTCGGCCCGGTTTATCGGGGCAAATTAAAAAGACTGGGCATCAAGCAGATTAAAGATCTCCTTTACCATTTTCCTCATCGTTATGAGGATTTTTCAAATATCGTCCCGATCGCCCAGGCGAAAACCGGCGAAAATTGCTGTTTGCGGGGAAAGGTGCTCGATATTTCAAGCAACCGAACGTGGCGCAAAAGAATGTCGATAACCGAAGCCGTGCTCGGCGATGAAACCGGGGCCATTAAAATCGTCTGGTTCAACCAACCGTATCTCGTCAATGCTTTTAAAAAAGGCGATGGTCTTTGCGTGGCCGGTAAAATATTATCGGATAAACACGGTTTTCATCTTTCCAGCCCTGTTTATGAAAAAATGAATGAGCAAGAACTTACCCACACCGGACGATTGGTTCCTATATATGAAGAAACGAGCGGTTTGTCTTCGCGCTGGTTGCGCGGAGTGATAAAGTATCTATTAACGACCGTGGCTCCACAACTTGAGGAACCCATTCCTGAACAATTACTCAAAGAACACAGGCTTATGCCGATTAAAAAAGCGATCTGGCAAATTCACTTTCCCGATTCTTTGGCTTTGGCCGAAAAAGCTAGAGAACGCTTTTCTTTCGAAGAACTCTTGGCGATGTCGATCTGGATTTTGATGGAAAGAAATAAACTTGATCAGAAAAAAGCGTTTGCCATGCCCCTGAACGTGCCTTTAATGCAACGCTTTACCGGCAACCTGCCTTTTAAACTGACCGACGGCCAGAAAAAGGCCTCTTGGCAAATCTTAAAAGATCTAGAAAGGCCAAGCCCGATGTCGCGGCTCTTAGAGGGCGACGTGGGTTCGGGCAAAACCGTGGTCGCGACCATGGCTGCCTTAAACGCTTTCAAAGCAGGCTACCAGACGGTTTTTATGGCGCCGACCGAAATTCTAGCCAAACAGCATTTTAAAACCGTAAGCAAGCTGCTGGAAGGTTTTAAAATGGATATCGGGCTTTTGACCGGCAAAGAAGACAAATTCACTTCCCGCAACCTGAAAAATGATTTCATCGAAATTTCCCGCGAAAAACTTATGGAAAAAGCTGTTAATAATAAAATCCATGTGTTAATCGGCACCCATACCCTCATTCAAGACAAAGTTAAATTCGGCAACCTGGGGCTCGTGATTCTCGACGAACAGCACCGCTTCGGGGTGGAGCAGCGCGCCAAGCTTACCCGGCAAACCACGATTCCTCATTTGTTATCCATGACAGCCACCCCTATCCCCCGCACCTTGGCTTTGACCTTATACGGCGACCTTGATTTGTCTTTGATTTCGGAACTGCCCGTCGGCAGAAAAAAAATCATCACCAAGATTGTCACGCCCGCCGAAAGACAAAAAACTTATGCTTTCATCAGAAAAGAAATTAAAAAAGGCAGGCAAGCCTTCGTCATCTGTCCGAGAATCGAAAAACCCGATTTAAAGATTTCCGATATCCGCGCGGATATCGGAAATCAAAACATGACGGAGGTAAAAGCCGTCAAAGAAGAATACGAAAAGCTTTCCAAGAAAGTGTTTCCCGACCTTCATGTCGGCATGCTGCACGGCAAACTCGCTATGAAAGAAAAAGAAAGAATCATGAGAGACTTTCGATATAAAAAAATAGATATTTTGGTTTCTACTTCAGTGGTGGAAGTCGGCGTGGATATCCCGAACGCCACGGTCATGATGATCGAGGGAGCTGACAGGTTCGGCTTAGCCCAGCTCCACCAGTTCCGGGGCAGAGTCGGCCGGTCAAACTGGCAGTCCTACTGCTTTTTATCCACCGACTCCCCTGCCTCGCCGGCAGGCAGGCCTTCCCGGAAAACCCACCAGAGATTAAAAGCCCTGATGACGTGCGAGAACGGCTTTGATCTGGCGGAAAAAGATTTGGAGATTAGAGGACCCGGCGACTTCTCGGGGCTGCGCCAGTGGGGCATGCCCGACTTAGCCATGGCTTCGCTCAACAACCTGCCCTTGATTGAAAAAACCAGGACTGCCGCCAAAAAAATCCTGGAAGAAGATCCTAGTCTAAAAAAATATCCCGCTCTGCGGGAAAAACTCAAGTCGTTTCATCAAAAAATCCATTTGGAATAATCTTAAACCAAACTATTTTAATTC
>MHMD01000018.1:3493-3995 GCA_001819295.1 Candidatus Nealsonbacteria bacterium RIFCSPHIGHO2_02_FULL_43_13
TTTCCTAAATGTTTCAATTCACTCTTCAACTCCCTGATATGCTTTTCGGTAGGCAAATTTTCTGGTAATTCACCGCCGATATCTTTTATTGTTTGGCGAACCTTACCGCCAACCATAAAGTGCGTATTTGTAGCGGCGTTCTCATCTCTAATACCGTCTTTTTTAAGCTTTTCATCGGTCTGAGTAATACGAAAAAGATTAGCGGCTAATTCAGTAGAACCAGCTCTATCCAATAATTCTCTTTTTTTAATACCCTTCTTCTTTTCTACATCGGCGACGGGCATTCCGTAAAGACCCTTATATCCGGCGTCATTAAATAATCCGAACCTTGTTACGCCAGCCTGCTTGGCTACTTCGAACAACTTTTCATCTGAAATACTAATTTTTTGCATATTTTTACTTATTTCTTAAATTAACTGATATTTTATAAATAATATCAACAATATCGTCTTCCAAGGTAAATCTTAAAAGATGATAACTATTTTCTTTTGCTATTTCATTC
>MHMD01000018.1:4027-6062 GCA_001819295.1 Candidatus Nealsonbacteria bacterium RIFCSPHIGHO2_02_FULL_43_13
TTTATGGTGCGGTTCATCAAATTCAATTAAAATATTCCCCGCTCTACAATCAAAAAAATACGGTCCTAATTGGTATTGAAATTCGAATTTTATTTTTTTTAAATTACAGTATTTTTTAAGTTGGGACAAAACAAGTGTTTCATTTCGCAACAAATGAGATTTATTCAATTTGTAACTATTAGCCATCTCACACACAAGATTAAATGCTTTTTCATCTAATAAATAATCCGTTATTTTCCTCTTAGCCCCACTACCTATAAAAACTCCTATTTTGGTCTTTTTTATATAACCCTCCTTTAAATTGTTTTTAATCAAATTTAAAGATCTTCGGATTAACCCTTCAAATTTTTGCCAACGACTATACCCCAATTTCTTATAAATTTCCCTTGCAGAATAATAGACCATGCCATTATATTATCACAATAATATTTTAATAGCAAATTGGTGGTGAAAATGGTTATCCACATCTTGACCGCTATTCACACAAGCACGGGCAGCTCTTGCGACCACCTCATATGCCTTTTCCCACTTTTCATAACCCAAAAGGGGCAACAGTTCACGGGCTTTCCAGTATTCAATCCCATTTTCATCAATTTTCTTGATATCCTCAAATTTTTTATGAGGGGCAGATGGTATTATTTCGTCAGTCATGAGTCCATCTTAATCATTAAAAAGAAAAATGGCAAATACCTTATCTCGCCTTATTATTAACTATTCGTCAAACAAAAACCGCCCAGCGATGGGCAGTTTGTCTAAGACCAATAAATCTAAATACAAAATATTCATCACCAATCCCATGGGCTTACATACCCTTTTCTACCCGTAAAAGGATTGTAATTACCTTTTGTGGAATAAAATAGACGAACCAGACGAACCAAAAAAGCCAAATAGCTTCTAAGTAATCGCTGGCTAAAAGGGCTGGTATGCCTTTGATACCCATAAATCCCAGAGGGCCCAATTGCCAATTTTTTCTCATCATAAGATAAATGCGATATTAATTAGAGAGAAAAAAGTTTTTTAATATTTTCTTAATAAAACATATTGAGGCGAAACGTACAAATTGCTCCGCAATTTTACGTTTCAGCAACGTAAGAACGTACAATTTCTCGGAAATTTACGTTCTGTACGTTGCGGTCCCAACCAGATTTGAACTGGTGTTACAAGAATGAAAATCTCGTGTCCTAGACCAGGCTAGACGATGGGACCATGTGGCTGCATTTTACCTCAAAAATTGAAAAAAATCAAGGGAAAAGATAGAATAAAGAACATGAAGATTCTCGCTATCGAAACAAGCTGCGATGATACCGCTATCGCCGTTTTAGAAATTAGAAAGCAACCCTCTGGGGAGCAAGCAGCGAAATTAGAAATTTTGAGTAATATCGTCTCTTCCCAGGTTAAACTCCACGCCCAATACGGAGGCGTTTATCCTTTTATGGCGAAAAGAGAGCATCAAAAAAACCTGCCCCTTGTTTTTAAACAAGCGATGAAAAAAATTGGGAATAAAAAAATTGACGCTGTCGCTGTAACTTATGGTCCAGGATTGGAACCCTGTTTATGGCAAGGCATTAATTTTGCCAATGACCTATCAAAAAAACTAGATATCCCCATATTTTCGGTAAATCACGTCGAATCCCACCTCCTCGCCAATTTCATTGATGGCAGTTCAACTGCCATCAAATTTCCGGCAATAGGATTGGTGGTAAGCGGCGGGCACACCCAACTGATTTTAATGAAAAAGTTCTTGGACTATAAAATCCTGTGAGAAACCAGAGACGATGCGGCCGGCGAATGTTTTGACAAGGTGGCCAGAATTCTTGGACTTGGGTATCCGGGCGGTCCCGCCATCGCCAAGATTGCCAGAGAACCGTTCTATGTAAAAAACATAGAACGGTTCTCTGTTAAACTGCCGAGGCCCATGATCAAGCAGAAGAATTATGATTTCAGCTTTTCGGGACTGAAAACCGCAGTCTTGTACGCATTTCGAAAACAAACGCCCGAAACTCAAAAATCGCAAAGATATATCAAAACTATGTGC
>MHMD01000019.1:0-15547 GCA_001819295.1 Candidatus Nealsonbacteria bacterium RIFCSPHIGHO2_02_FULL_43_13
ATTGAAAACATTACTGATTAACTTGAAAAAATCGCAAAAGCTGCACGATTCTTCTCCGGCTCCCCCGCAAGGAACGAGACCAGCGGCTTGAGCCTGGGCCGCGGCTAAAAATAAAAAGAGAAAAACTGCCAAAATTATTTTTTTCATATTCCTAGTTTCGATTATACATTATCTAAAAAAAAAGAAAAGCCCGTCCTGAGCTACGTCGAAAGGTGCCCCAGCCGCGTCTGGAACCTCATCTCCAGAGGGGAATTTGAGCCCTTTTGTGTTTTTGGGGCGAGGCATCCTAGTCGGCCGCCAAGTCTGACTTGGCAAGCCTCCCGCCCTTGGCGAGGCTCGCTCTCTAGGCGGCGCCTCTTGGCGGGGGTTATATTCGTGATTTTAGCACTAATTAAATTTCTTAGAAATTCTCCAAAAATAAACTAAAAATAGAATTTCGACGGCGACCGATACGAGTTGTATGGTATCTGTGCCGTGAGACGTCAGAAAATAATAAATTGGTCCGAAAAGAGCGAAAATAGCTATCGCGGTGTACCCATAAAGCCCCCATTTCTTCATTTTACGAAGGCCGAAAGACGTAGTGATAAGACCAACAGCGATAATCAATTGGAGCATCCCCAGAAAAGTGCTGATTATCAAATACGGCAATGCCATAATCAAAGATCCGATTCCTCCAATCAGCAAAAGAATCGATATATTCTTAACCGGCGACAAAAACGATGATTTTTCTAAATTTGTTCCTATTTCCATAATTTTAGATTTGTTAAATTTATTAAATCGACCTTTATTTATATTATTCCAAAAACCTAAAAGTAGAAAGTATTTCTTCAAAAATACCCAATGCTTCATTTGTATCTACGGTATTAAATTCTCCTCCAAAGTTTATCAAATATTTATCCTTATTAATCATAAAATCTCCACATCCAAAAACGACGCCCTCCCCTGATTCTAAATATGCTGAGACTCTTGTGTTTTTAGTACATTTCTCTGAGATATAATCATTGCAATATCCTGCGGGGAGAACTTTATATAAAATTTTGAATGGTTTATTGTCTATCATAATGTTTTTTTCAGAGATATTAATTTTATTCACCACATCATAAAACCTACCGCTAAAGGTAAAATCATCAGCCATACCACATCCGCCCCCTGTTATAATTGGATTTAAAATAACCTGTAGCCCAGAATTATCTTTTTTAATTTCAAACGCTCTATCAATAACTCCCGAAGTATTATCTTCAATTAAATTAAAATCCGATGGATATTTAAGTAAGATTTTAAATATATCTGATGTATATTCTTTCCAATCGATGGTTTCGTCTTCAATTACCTCCTCTCCGGGCACTATTTTCTCTTCTGACACCCTAAAATACTGCCAAGCGAAAATTCCTCCACCAATTAAAATAACCAAAATAATTACAATCCAAATTTTAGAAAAAGATTGATTTCGCATGGTACCTTTATGTTGACTAATCTTTCTTCATTCTGACAGAAAATTGCTTCTTTGGCAACGGCGGCTTTTGCGAAGCCAAAGTTACCAACAGTTTACCAACTGGGGGTCTGGACTCCCGGGCGGGGTTGCTTGCCCTGAAAGAGTTGAAGGGCGGCATCATCCCCTTGAAAGGTCGAGTCCCAGGTGAAAAATTCTTTGAGAAAATAAAAAAACGCCGAAGATGGCGATAATAATAAACGTAAAGATGTTAAAAGACTTATCTCTTCGATTTTGCTTCAAGCATGCCGACTCGTTTTTCGAGAATAACGAATTCTTCGCGGGAAACCTTCTGTTTTAAGTCGTTCTTGATGGTTTCAATATCAAGTTTTATTATTTCAAGCGTTTCAGTATTACCGGACACTTGCTCGGCAATAACCTGTATTTTATCTTCCAACTTTTCGGCCACGACGTCAAAGTGCCGATTGGTTTCTTCCTTATATTCATTTAAAATTTGTTTGATATCTTCGGCCATATCTGTATCATTATTTTATCAATTCAATAAATCGTGTCAACTATCCGCTTACGATGTCTGGATATCCGATTTCCAGATAGATGTTCGGAAATTGGATATCATAAAAACGAGATCAGAAGCGTCTCGGTCACCCGACTTAGCATGTGCTTGTGCCCTCGCCAAGATTCGAACTTGGACTACGACGTTCGAAGCGTCGCGTGATATCCATTTCACTACGAGGGCGCACTTAGATTATATCAAAAATTTGGAAAAAATCAAATCTTAAGATATGATAAATCAACGGATATTTGGGGTTTCCGAAATCCACCTTAATTTTGGAGGATTTCGGAAACCCAGAAATCGTATGGAGATTCCCAAAGAAATAAAAACTATCATCAGTAAACTGAAAAAGCGTGGCTTTGAAGCTTATGTGGTGGGCGGTTGCGTTCGCGATATTTTGAGAGGTATCGTCCCCCACGACTGGGACGTAGCTACCAACGCCAAACCGGAAGAAATTCAGAAGATTTTTCCCAAGAATTTTTACGAAAATAAGTTTCTCACTGTGGCCGTGCAGACTGGGAGTAAAACTCCTGCGACTAAAGAAGTGGAGATTACCACTTATCGTTCGGAGTCAAAATATACGGATAAGCGCCATCCGGATGAAGTTAAATACGCCAAAACCATTCAGGAAGACTTAGCCCGCCGCGACTTCACCATTAATGCCATTGCTTTGGACGACGACAAGACGATTGATCCGTTTTCAGGCCAGAAAGACTTAAAAGATAAGATTATCAGGGCGGTGGGCGTTGCTCAAGACCGATTCGCCGAAGACGCCCTAAGAATGATGAGGGCGGTAAGGCTTGCAACTGCGCTTGATTTTACTATCGAGGAGAAAACGGCTATTGCTATAAAAAAGAACGCTTCGTTGCTGAAGGTCATCTCTAAAGAAAGAATTAGGGACGAATTGGTCAAAATTATCATAGCTGCCAAGGCGGCCCAGGGCATTGAGATGCTAAGGGAATTGGGTCTTTTGAAATATGTCATACCCGAGCTCGAAGAAGGTTATCAGGTGACGCAGAATAAGCACCACGTTTACGAATGCTATGAGCACGCTCTTTTTTCTTTGAAATACGCCGCCCAGCAAGGTTTTAATATTTATGTCCGAATGGCTGCCTTGCTGCACGACATCGGCAAGCCTAAATCCAAAAAAGGCGAGGGTGAGAACGCCACTTTTTACAACCATGAAATGATCGGCGCTAAAATGACGGATCAGCTTTTAACCCGTTTAAGATTTTCCCAGAAAGACGTTGAGAAAATCACCAAGCTTGTCAGATACCATCTATTCTATTATAATGTTGACGAGGTGACGGAAAGCTCGGTTAGACGCTTGGTCAGACAGGTGGGGCCGGAAGACATGGCAGAGCTTTTGCAGGTAAGAATGTGCGACCGGATTGGTTCGGGAGTACCCAAGGCCGAGCCCTACAAATTGCGACATTTGAAATACGTCATTGATAAAGTGTCGCAAGACCCGATTTCAGTTAGAATGCTAAAGGTGACAGGCAACGACGTCATGAAAGAATTGGACATTTTACCCGGACCTAAAATTGGACATTATTTGGACATTTTATTGGGAAATGTCCTAAATGACCCGAAAAAGAACAAAAAAGAGCTTTTAATCAAGGAAATTGCGACATTGGGCAAATTAACTGAAAAGGAGTTGAGTGTTTTGGCCCAGAAAGCCAAAAAAGAGCGGGAAAAAGTGGTCGTCAAACAAGACGAGATGACTAAGCAAAAATACTGGGTAAGTTAAAAGATTTCACATGAAACACGGGCCTTTGCCTCGCCAAAGCGAGGCTCTGGCCTCGCGAAGGCGGGGTGTAGTGTAACGGTAGCACGAGTCCTTCGGGAGGATTTAGTTGGAGTTCGAATCTCCACACCCCGACAAACATATGCAACAAGAAAAAGGACAGATCGAGATCTTGCTTTTAATTTTAGGCATCATTGGCGTTCTTATTTTCACCGGTTTTTTCAAAAGTAAAGGAAATTCTGAGGTTAAGCCTGCGGTGCCTTCTTATCAAAAAGAGAACGTTGCCCCTTCCCATGGATTAAAACCATCGGAGCCTAGCCCTGTTCCCGTCTCAGACGGTATTGCACCTTATCGTTTTAATCCTGCTCCAATCGAGGGCTTGCCCTCAAATACGCGACAGACGGTTATCAGTTTAGGAACCAACGAAAAAGCTATTTGTAAGTATAGTTCGATTTCAGGGGTAAGTTATGATGCGATGCAATATACCCTGTCTAACAGTGCTGACGGCACCCTTCATTATGCTTCGATTACCGCTTTGAATGAAGGCACGGCTTATAATTATTACGTTAAATGCCTCGATCAATCCGGCAATAAAAATACCAATGATTTCGTGATTGCTTTTTGGGTTGACTTCCCCGCCGATTTTACTCCCCCTGTTTTGAGCAACGCCTATCCGTCGGGCGATTCTTTGCCCGTAGGCAGTTTTACCATAATAGGCGTCAGCACTAACGAACCAGCTTCTTGCCGCTATTCCTGGGCTCAAGGCACGGCTTATGATTCGATGAGCGATAGCCTTTCGCCTGCTGATGGAACAAGGCGATATCATACTGCGACGATTACCGGTTTGGTCGCTGGCAAGGCCTATGATTATTTTGTCCGTTGCAAGGATTTGAGCGGCAATGTTAATATGGGCGACGTTAAAATTAACTTTAATCTTACGCCATGAAACAAAATCAACAATTTCAACATCTTAAAGCTATTGAGTATGGCATTAATAAACACTTGTTTATTATTTGCGCCATTGTGACGATTATCGTGATGGCCATGACGTTGATCGATTTTTTCACTCGAGGCAACCTTTTTACGGTTCAAATAGCGCCTTTTTATCTTGGCGTTTTGTTGATTTATTCCCTGCATAAAGAGATTGTCCGGTGGCTGGGGCAAAGGAGCGTAGAGCGGCAGGGAGAACTGTTTGTTTATATTTGGATCGGCTTGACCACGGCTCTTTATGTTATTAACTTTGCGACCAAAAACTACTTTAGCGTAACGGCCGAAGGCCTTTCGATCAATACCCTTCAAAGCACCATGGTGCTCGCCTTGGAAGTTTTGGCTATTTTTATCTTTACCAGATTTCTCAAAATTCTGAAGATTTCTCTGGCTAAGAAGCATTTTTTAAAAAAGATTAAAGATAATAATTAAGAGCCGTGAGAATTACTTTTCAATCCCAGGAAAATATCCAGAATATTATGCGGCACTGCGGTTATTTTTTTATTAAGCAGGAGCAAAACGAATTGGCTTTTGTCCGGCCGCTTTCCTCCGCAGGTTCCGGCTACCCCAGATTTCACATCTATGTTAATATGGAAAAGTTTCCACATGAAACCCAGATAAATCTACACCTCGATCAGAAAAAGCCGGTTTATCGCGGGACCACCGCCCATTCGGGCGAATACGAGGGAGAGATTGTGGAAAAAGAAACGAAGAGGATAAAACAAATACTGGGCCTGTAGTAAAATGGCATTACGCGGCCCTCCTTCGCTAAAGCTACGAAGGGTAAAACATTCGCACCGTGCCCTGCCGTAGCTAAATTTTTCATGGGCTTGTAGTATAGTGGTAGTACGCGGCATTCGCATTGCCGAGACGCGGGTTCGACTCCCGCCGAGTCCACTAGAATGAATTTACAGAAAGTTAGTGAATTACCTTCTAAAGTAGCCATGTATAAATACCATCACCCAAAGCCAATAATAATAAAACTTACCGACGAACTTGGTTTTCAGTTGAGACGGAAAGCGGCAGAGTATATTATAGCTAACCAAAACCGAACAGGTGCAGAAAGGGGGAGCTCCGAAGAACAAGGTTTTGGCGCGCTCGCGGAGATGGTCATCCGTAATGGACTTGGAATGCCTAAAATTAACCCTAAAGATCATCCGCTTGGTTACGATATACTGTTGCCGTCCGGTGTAAAATTGGATGTGAAATGCCGTGGTGGCGCGTTACCATTCAAAGAAGAATATGAAAGCAATGATGGTATTGTGCGAGAAGCGAAGCATAATTTCTTTGCGCGTCAGATCCATGATCAAGATTTGGACGCCGATATCTATCTGATGACGCACCTTGAAACACCGAGCAATCGAGCTCTTCCTGGTACTACGCGGCAGAGAAAGTGGATACTTTATATCTGCGGCTGGGTATCAAAAGAACGAGTTGCCCGCGAGGGCGTTTACTTGCCTCGGGGTTCTCTTACTGAACAAGGACGAACTTGGTTTACATATCGTGGGCAGGAAATAGAGTTCTATAATCGTAATCTTAACGGGATAGAGGAGGTGAAAGACTTATTGGATATTGAGGCACTGGACGTTAAGAAGGATAAAAATTTGAAAGGCAATTTAAATCTAACCTCTGTCGATGCGGTGAGGATTGCCTATGATCTTATCGGTCGTGGCGTGCTCGCCGAGAAGCATCTAACTTTTATTAAAAAAGAGACCGGTCTTAAGAAAATCGTAAAGCCGATATTACACTCAAATCAGTATTTCCATCTTTTGCGGTGGCTTAAAGAAAAGGGTGTTTTAACCAACAGCGAGATGGAAAAAGCGCGCAAAATTCTAAAAGAGGAGCTGTATAGCGGAATTTAAAATAATTTACTACTAATAGCCCGATATTGCGATTCCGCTTCCTTAATGCGCTGTTTACAAACCTCAATATAGTCCACCTTATTTTTTTTGAACAGATAAACTTCTTGGTTTTTCTCAATTCCGATAAATTTTCTCCCCTCTAAAACGGCAGAAACCAAAAAGCTCCCACTACCACAGGTGTTGTCCAGAATTATATCTCCGGGTTTGGTGAATGTTTTTATTAAATACCTGCCCAGTTCTACGGGTTTCTGCGTAGGATGGTAGACGGGACCCTCGCTTTCAGCAGTTTTAAAATAAACCACGTCTGTTGGATAGCGTTCCCCATTACTCTTTACTTCCACGGTTTTAAAATCTCCATAGCTTCCAGTTAATTGATCTTTACGGAAACCTTTATTATACGGCTCTCCGAGAGTCATTTGAGGCATATACTCTGGTTGTTGTTTGTAGAAGATAAGTACATCTTCGTGTTTTCTTAATGGTTGTTTTTTAGCATTTAAGAAGTTAGTTGGTTTAGATTTTACCCAAACAATCTTGTATTTAAATAATTTTGGATTAGAGGTTATTAAATTAGCAGAGAAAAGTCCTTGTCCCGTAAGAGCAACGACTCCCTTGTCTTTAATAATTCTCTCGTAGTGTCGCCACAATCGATCAAGAGGAATCACGCTGTCCCACTGATTCTGGGTAGTGCCATACGGTAGATCGCACAAAATCATATCTATGGATTTAGGAAGGATGTCTTCCATTGTCTCTAAACAATCTCCCTCCATGACTTGATTTATAAAGTGGGAGATTGCCTTTTCAGTGCTCTTTACCGTTTTGGCTTTTAGTTTTTCTTCTTCTACGCCGAGATTTTTGCGTAAATACCGAAGACAATAAGTGTTTACCGCCAAACACTCTTCCCGTGCCCTCCGTTCAAGCTCAATATATGAATCAGTACCGAATAGGTCTCGTAATTCATTACTGCCAAGGTTAGCTATACTCTTATATAAATCCTTGTTTCTATCGCCAAAAGCCAAAATCAAAGCCTTGGTTTTTGGGTTGACCTCCTTGTAGTCGGGGAAGTAGATTGCCTTAAAGACCTGGTTGCTGGGCATATCTATATTATACTATGATACCCTTATCAATCAAAGTTATTTTATCCACAGAGGACAAGTTTAGCCTCAAATAAAAAATCTCCAGCCAATTAAGAGCCTTTTCGACACAAGGGCTTGACAGTCGTTTTCAAAATGTTAAACTTAAATTAGTTGGAAGGAGATGAATGAAACCTTTGTCCGTTGGAAGCGGACATTTTATTTAAAAAATAACAAATTATTATGATGGATTTAAAAAACTTCATGTCGGCCATCGCCCAAATCGCCGAAGAAAAAGGCATCCCTAAAGAAAAAGTCATTGAAACCATTGAAATGGCCATTGCCGCCGCCTATAAAAAGGATTACGGCAAAAAGGGCCAAATCACCAAAGCCAAGCTCGACCTGGAGACTGGCGAGCTTAAGTTTTGGCAGGTGAAACAGGCGGTGGACAAGGATATGATTTATTCTGAAGAAGAACTTGCTCAATTAAAAGAAGAAAAGCCTGAAGAAGAAAAAAAGATTCGTTTCAATCCCGAAAAGCACGTGATGATTAATGAAGCCAAAAAAACGAATCCTAAAATCAAAGTCGGCGAGGATTTGGAGATTCCGCTGGAAGAACAAGGAGACTATGGCCGGATCGCCGCGCAAACTGCTAAGCAAGTCATTTTACAGCGGATTCGCGAAGCGGAAAGAAACGTTATTCTTGATGAATACAAAACCAAAGAGGGCGAGATTATCTCAGGTATTGTCCAGCGCGTTGAAGGCAGGACAGCGTTTTTAGATATCGGGAAAATTCTCGGAATTCTTCCCAGGGAAGAGCAAGTGCCCAATGAGTTTTACCGTCCGGGGCAAAGGCTGAAAGTTTTCGTTTTAAAAGTGGAAGACACCCCGAAGGGTCCGGCAGTTTTTCTTTCCCGGGCCTATCCCAAATTAATCTCCAAACTTTTTGAACTGGAGGTTCCCGAGGTTTCTTCGGGGGCGGTGGTGATTAAATCAGTGGCCAGAGAAGCGGGTTCCCGCTCTAAAATCGCCGTGGCCTCAACTGTTGAGGGCGTCGACCCTATTGGCAGTATGGTTGGCCAGCGCGGTACCAGAGTGACGGCGGTGATTAACGAGCTTGGCGGGGAAAAGATTGATATTATCGAATGGTCCGAAGAAGCAGAAAAATATCTGGCCAATTCCCTGTCGCCGGCTAAAGTTGTTGAAGTAAGAATTTTGCCGAAAAACAAGGCCTTGGTGGTGGTGCCCGAAGATCAGCTTTCTTTAGCTATTGGCAAAGATGGTCAGAATGTCAGGTTGGCGGCGAAATTAACCGGCTGGAAAATCGATGTCAGATCTCCGGAGAATGTTGATGAAGACGTAACCAAGAAAAAATCAACTAAAAAATTAAAAACAGAAACTAACTTAAATTAATATGTTATATTTACCTCTTATCGTTGCTCTTTTTGCTTTAGTCTTTGCCGGATTTTTAATTAAAAAAATCCAGCGAGCTCCCGCAGGCTCTGGCAAAATGATTGCTATAGCCAACTATATTAAAGAAGGCGCCGTTTCTTATCTAAAGAGGCAGTTTAAAACCGTCGGCTTGGTGGCTATTTTTTTATTCTTTGTTTTATGGCTGCTTTTAGGAATCAAAACCGGGTTAGGGTTCTTAGTCGGCGCTTTTTTCTCGGGGTTAGCCGGTTTTATCGGCATGATGATTTCCACCAAAGCCAACGTTAGGGTGGCGGAAGCTGCCAAAGGCGGTTTGGCCGCAGCTTTAAAACTATCTTTTCAAGGAGGTTCCGTTACCGGATTTCTCGTAGTAGGTCTGGGCCTTTTAGCGGTTACCGGTTTTTATTTGATTACCAATGATTTAAAGTCATTGATCGCCTTGGGTTTTGGCGCTTCTTTAATCTCGGTTTTTGCGAGATTGGGCGGCGGTATTTATACCAAGGCCGCTGATGTGGGAGCGGATTTGGTCGGTAAAATTGAAAAAGGCATTCCGGAAGACGATCCGCGCAACCCGGCCGTGATTGCCGATCAGGTGGGCGACAATGTGGGCGACTGCGCCGGTATGGCGGCAGATTTATTTGAAACTTATGTGGTTACTTTGATCGCGGCAATGATGCTGGGAGCTTTAATTTTCCCCGGCCAATTAATTGCGGTAACCCTCCCGCTTTATTTAGGGGCGGTGGCTATTTTGGCCTCGATTTTAGGGAGTTTTTTCGTTAAACTTAGTAAAAATAAAAATATCATGGGCGCTCTTTATAAGGGAATTTTCGGTTCGGCGGTTTTGGCGGGGATTGGTTTTCTCTGGATTGTCAAAAACGCAGCGCCAACTCTAAACTTTTCTTTCTGGCAACTTTACACGCCGACTTTAATGGGATTGTTTGTCGCCGGAGGCATGTTTTTAATTACCGATTATTATACTTCTAAAAAATATAAACCCGTTCAATCAATCGCTAATGCTTCGCAAACCGGCCACGCCACTAACATCATTACCGGTTTGGCTATCGGCATGAGATCCACGGCCTGGCCGATTTTAGTGATTGCTTTAGGAATTTTAATCAGCTTTTGGTCGGCCGGTCTTTATGGGATTGCAATTGCGGCGACGGCCATGCTTTCTTTGGCAGGCATTATCGTAGCTATCGATGCTTACGGACCGATTACCGACAACGCGGGCGGGATTGCCGAAATGTCCGGCTTAGACGAAGGGATCAGAAAAGTCACCGATGCTTTGGATGCGGTTGGCAATACGACGAAAGCCGTAACTAAAGGTTATGCTATCGCTTCAGCCGGATTGGCAGCTCTGGTGCTTTTTACTTCTTATGTCCAAGAATTGGCCGGGCTGGGCGGCGGTTTTAATTTTCGCTTAGATGATCCGAAACTCTTAGTGGGACTTCTCATCGGCGGGCTTTTGCCCTATCTTTTTGCTTCTTATGCCATGTCCGCCGTAGGCAAAGCGGCTTCGGGCGTGGTTTCGGAAGTGAGGCGCCAGTTTAGAGAAATTAAGGGTTTGATGGAAGGCGCGGCTAAGCCCGAATACGGCAAATGCGTTGATATTGTGACGAAGTCCGCCCTCAAAGAAATGATTTTGCCGGCCATTATTCCGGTAGCGGCGCCGATTTTAGTCGGCTTTATCCTTGGGGCGGAAGCTCTAGGAGGGCTTCTCATCGGCAGTATTGTTACCGGGATTTTTGTGGCAATTTCTATGACTTCGGGCGGAGCGGCTTGGGATAATGCGAAAAAATACATTGAAGACGGCAATTTGGGCGGCAAGGGAAGTTTGGCTCACCAGGCAGCCGTAACCGGCGACACGGTGGGGGATCCGTATAAAGATACGGCCGGTCCCGCCATTAATCCCATGATTAAAGTCTTGAATATCGTCGCTTTGCTGATCGTCGCTTATTTAGTATAAAAAACAGCCTTGTTTTTTGAACAACGCTGTTTTAGAAGAGTTGTAAAAAGAAATCGCGCCCTTCATAGATTGCGTAACAGAAAATCACATTTCGGAATATGTTGCCCAAGATTAATACAAGAAAACCGTATTTTATCCTTCTTAGATTGGTAATAATAATCACAATCGTCGGCAGGATGGGTATGAAAGGGACAAACCCCCAGGCGAGTATCTGCCAATCTTTTTGAGGAATTAACCATTTTCTTGTTTTTTTTATCCAGTCGTATCTGCGGCCATCTGATTGAGGGATGCGATTGATTCGTCGCCACTGATTATGCAGTTTTTCAATCATCGGCCGTTCGATAATCCCTCGGTTGACTACCCAGTTTTTAAGCCATTCCACCCCGAAATACGTTAAACTTAAACTGATTGAAGTTAAAATTACGACATAGGCGATAGTTTGCCAAATTGGCACTCCGGCCTTGGCCCACAGCCCTACAGTGATGGCGGGGTTCGGCCACATTGTGAAAAAACCCAAAATTTGTTCCCAGGACATATTCGCCTCCTTAAAAAGTTTTTAACGAACCGCAAAGATTATTTTAAGCTATTTATTAAAAAAAATCAATGAAAACTGAAATTCAAAAATCAGCCAAATCGCAAGTTGAAATCAAATGCGAAGTTTCAGCCGAAGAATTCCAAATCTTTAGGGAGAGGGCCGTCTTAAAGTTAGGCGAGAATGTCGAGGTCGAGGGTTTCCGCAAAGGCAAGGCGCCCAAAGAAATGATCGAAAAAATGCTCGGACAAGAAGTCATTTTAAAAGAAGCCTCCCAAGAATGCGTCAGAGATAATTACCTCAAAGTTGTGAAAGAGCAGAATCTGGAACCGCTGGGCCAGCCCGAGATCAGCATTTTAAAAATGGCCCTAAATAATCCTTTTGAGTTTAAGGCAACCGTTGCTGTTTTACCGGCAATCACTATTGCTGATTATAAGGAAATTGCTTCTAAAATTAAAAAACGAGAGGTTAAAGTAACCGAAGAAGAAATTGAAAAATTAAGGCAGGAAAAAGAGAGGCAAGAACGCGAAAAATTGAGACAGGAAATTTTAAGTAAAATCGCTGACGCCTCTAAGATGGCAATCCCGGAAGTTTTGATTGATTCGGAGAAAAACCGGATGATGACGACCATTAAAGAGCAAGTTCCGCAAATGCTCGGCATCGGATTTGAAGAATATTTGAAAAAGATCAATAAAACCGAGCAAGAAATCTTCGTCTCTTTTGAGCCAGAAGCTCAAAAGAGGATCAAAAATTCGCTGGTTTTACGAGAAATCCAAAAAAGGGAAAAATTCGATATTTCTGAAAAAGAATTAACAGACGAGATGATTGAGGTTGCCAAACACAATCCCAATCTTGATAAAAATCAATTGAGAGATTATACTGAAAGTGTCTTGAATAATGAGAAAACTTTCGAGTATCTCGAAGGACTCTTAAAACAATGAATTTAATTCCAACCGTCATCGAAAAATCGCAATATGGGGAGAGAGCTTATGACATTTACTCTCGTCTCTTGAAAGAGCGCATCATTTTTTTAGCCGGTCCCATTAACGACGCGGTGGCCAATTCCATTATCGCTCAAATGCTGTTTTTGGCTTCGCAGGATCCCAAAAAAGACATCCAACTATATATTAATACGCCGGGCGGGTCGGTTACGGCCGGCATGGCGATCTACGACACCATGCAGTATGTGAAACCTGCGGTTTCTACGGTCTGCGTGGGCATGGCCGCTTCGATGGGCGCCACGCTATTGGCCGCCGGAGAGAAGGGCAAGAGGTTTGCCCTGCCCAATTCCGAAATCTTGCTTCATCAGGTTATGGGCGAAGCCGGAGGCCAGGCCGTGGAAATTGAGATTACCGCCAGGCAGATTTTAAAAATAAAAGATAAATTAAACAAGATTTTGGCCAAACACACGGGGCAGTCTTTGGTAAAAGTGGAAAAGGACACGGATCGCGATTTTTACTTAACGGCCCAGGAAGCCAAAGAATACGGCATCATCGACGAAGTGATTAAAACCAAGGCGTAAGACTCCCCTTTTTATGGTCGAAAAGTATGATAAAATTAAGTCATGAATAATTTACCCCTGTTTCTCAAAAAATATTTTTGGGACGTAGATTTTTTAAAACTAAATAGGAATTCCCATTCCCAATTCATCATTGAGAGGGTTTTAGAATACGGAGACGAAAGGGCGGTAAAATGGCTATTTAAATATTTTAAAAAATCCGAACTCAAAGAGGCGCTTGAAAAAAAGAGAAATATATCGCCCTTAAGCGCCAATTATTGGGGGTTGATATTGGACGTTCCTAAGAATAAAATTTTATGTTTACGGAATCAATCTCAAAACAAACTGCAGAAAACCTGGCTTTATTAGGAAAATCAAAGATGCTCGGCGACGCTTATTTGGCCGGGGGGACTGCGCTCGCTTTGCAAATAGGCCACCGCATTTCTTACGACCTTGATTTTTTTACCTCCCAAAAATTTAAAGCCCAAATTTTCCTTAAGGAAATGAGCGGGTTTAAATTATACCGGCACGAACGGGTGGCGTGGGGAACAATCTTGGGCAGGCTGGGGAAGGTTAAATTCAGTTTATTTTATTATCCTTACCCTCTTTTAAAAAAAACAATTAGTTTTCAGAATATTAACATCGCCAGCATAACCGATATTGCGGCGATGAAAATAGCGGCCATCAGCGAAAGAGGGACAAAAAGGGATTTTATAGATTTATATTTTATTCTCCAAAAAATTACCCTCGCTCGAGCGTTTAATTTTTATGATAGAAAGTATCAAAAACTCTCTTCTAATTTAGTTCATATTAAAAAAAGCTTGGTTTATTTTGATGACGCTGAAAACGACCCGATGCCCAAAATGATAATCCCCATTTCTTGGGGAAAAGTGAAATTTTTTTTTGAAGGAGAAATCAAGAGGTTCTCCTCCTAGTCTGCGCTTAGCTCGGCACAACCAGCCCCGCCTGAAGCGGGGGTTTTCGTTTTTCGGGTTTGACTTTTTATTTAAATGGTGTATGGTCAAGCTAGAAAACTGAAAAAGGAGGTTACTCGATGAGGAAACTATGGAGTGCAATAATTCTGGTGGCGGCGTTGTTTGTGTTGCCGATCTTGTCCGGATGTGGCGGCTCCGGAACGCAAATCGCTGAAAAGGATCAGCGGATTACGAAGCTGGAGGGCCAGGCCAGGGAAAGCAGTTTGCAAATTGCCGAGAAGGATCAGCAAATTGCAAAACTGGAGGCGCAGATTGGGTCGGGGAATTCGCAGGTTGCCGAAAAGGATCAGCAAATTGCGGGGCTGAAAACCCAGATTGTTGAAAAAGACGGGAAGATCGCCGGTTTACAAGCAGAGCTGGCAAAAGCGTCCAGAAATCCGACAGCCGCTGAAGTTACGCTTTTTCTGGCTAACGACTTGACGGATAGGGCGTTCGCATCCTTTCAATATAGCCACTTGGAAGCCGTCCATCAGGTCGTCAAGAATGCCGGGAGCAAGGGGCTTAAGGCATTCACGGTGACGGCAATGGTGGCAAGCAATACCGCTTTGTACTTTGCCGGATTTAAGACCAGCGATAAGGGGGTAGTTTATATTCTGACTTCCATAGATAGGGAGGTCAAATTAGTGGAGGGGGAGGACTACTACAAGGCGAATGGCTTTTCTGGAGGACCCGCCACCATTCTGAAAATTTTCGCATTCGAATAAGAGGCGTTAAGAAAAGGGGGCTTTTATAAATAAAGCCCCCTTTAAATTTGATTATTTTTTGCGTTATAGCTAAGTTAAATATATGAGCGTAGAATACAAGTCCGTCAACCGAAGTTGGCAGCATTTTGGAGATATTGCCAAAGAAGAGGAATCAAAAATCAAAAAATATCCGTCTATTTTTTTATTATACGATTCAATTTCCCAAAAAATTTATGCCGAGGCGCTGAAACTTATCGAAAAACTGATTGGAACGCGACTTTATAGTTCCGTTGAAGAAGAGCCATGGTCGGGTTTTGCCCCGCGGACAAAAATAATAGCCTTAAATCTCATTAAGAAAAAGATTATCAAAAGAATCACCAAAATACCCAGGCGTTATCATGACGAGCCAAAAATTATTCAGTACCAGACCGAAACGCCGACCAGTTATCCCGATATTTCTGCTTACTCCGACGGCCGGGGGTCTTTTTCAAAATTCGGCGGCGGAGCCGATTTAAACGAGGAAAGAGCTTTTATGAAAGCAGTCGGCGAGGGAGTGGAAAGACTTTGCCTTTGCACCTACAAGGAAAAAGATTGCTTACTCTCTACCTACAAAGAAATTTCAAAAAAAGCCGTTAACCCGCTTTCTTTCGCCGGTATTTCAGAGTTACAACGCCAATCGATCAATGGTTTAAAAATAGACGAGAGATCGGTTTTCCGGTGGGTTCAGGGGCGTTCGCTTATTGATGGGAAAAAATTTTTTATCCCAGCCCAGT